>CAYZDQ010000225.1:0-4882 GCA_964476955.1 uncultured Anaerolineaceae bacterium | reverse complement strand
CTTCGCCATGGTCGTGCTCTCGGCGGCCATCAAGGGCGTGCCCACCGAGATCACCGAGGCTGCCAGCCTCGACGGTGCGACCGAGCGCCAGAAGTTCCTGCAGATCATCGTGCCCATGATCAAGGGCTCGCTGACGATGGTGACCATCACCACGGCCATCGTGGTGCTCAAGGTCTTCGATATCGTCTTCGTCATGACTGGAGGGCGCTTCAACTCCAACGTCGTGGCCAACGAGATGTACACCCAGGCCTTCCAGTTCTTCAACGAGGGGCGCGGTTCCGTTCTGGCGGTCGTGCTCTTCCTGGCAGTCCTGCCGATGGCTCTCATCAACGTTCGCAACATCCGCAAGCAGGGGATGGCAGCATGAGCGCCAACACCGGCGGCATGAAGCCGCAACGGAGCGTATTCGTCCGGCGCCTGCCCCTACGGGCGGCGGTCATCGCCCTCGCACTGATCTGGTCACTGCCCACGCTCGGCATCCTCATCAGCTCGTTCCGCGACGTGCGCGACATCCTGACTTCGGGCTGGTGGTCGGTGTTCCTCTGGCCGTGGGAGCAGAAGTGGACGCTCATCAACTACGAGTCCGTCCTCGGTGGCGAGAACATGGTCAACGCCTTCATCAACAGCCTGGTCGTGACCATCCCCGCCACCATCATCCCCATCACCATCGCAGCCTTCGCGGCCTACGCCTTCTCATGGATGAGGTTCCCCTTGCGGGGCACGCTCTTCCTCATCGTGGTGGCGCTGTTGGTGGTGCCCCTGCAGATGTCGCTGATCCCGGTGCAGGAGGTCTACAGCTGGCTGAACCAGTGGGTGCCGATCAGTCAGTCCTTCCCCGGCGTCTGGCTCGCGCACACGGCCTTCGGCCTGCCACTGGCCATCTTCCTGCTCTACAACTTCATCAGCCAGCTGCCGGGCGATCTCTTCGAGACCGCCAGCATCGATGGCGCCACCCATTTCCAGATGTTCACCAAGGTCGTGCTGCCGCTGTCGGTCCCGGCATTGGCAGCCTTCGCCATCTTCCAGTTCCTGTGGGTCTGGAACGACCTGCTGGTGGCGTTGGTCTTCCTTGGTGCCGAGGCCGAGAACTCGGTCATGACCCTGGAGCTGACGCGCATGGTCGGCGGGCGTGGTCAGCAGTGGCATCTGCTCACGGCAGGCGCCTTCGTGACCATGATCCTGCCGATGACGGTGTTCCTGCTCCTGCAGCGCTACTTCGTGCGCGGCATCCTCTCCGGCTCCGTCAAGGGCTAGCGATGGTGCCCATGGGGAGGTGCACGGCCGTTGAGCTGGCCTTCCGAACCTGAACGCGCGCCGGCCGCGAGCCGGCGCGCTCCCCGTACCAGTCCGCTACTCCCCGAGGAGGCGGTGCTGGGCCAACTGCTATCGGCCTTCGAGGGCACGGAACCACCGGACTGGCTGCTGCGGCGAGTGGCTGCCGGCCATGCCCACGGCGTGACGGTGTTCCTGCGCGCCAATGCCGCCGACGCTGACGGCCTGGCCTCGCTCGCCGAGCGATTGCACTCGACGGTGCCGGGCAATCTGCCCCTGCTCATCGGGGCGGACCAGGAGGGTGGTCAGCTCGTGGGCCTGGGCCACGACACCACCCGCTTCCCGGGCGCGATGGCGTTGGGAGCAGCGGATGATCCATCGCTGACCGAAGCCGCCGGCCGCGCCACAGGACGAGAGCTGCGCGCGCTGGGCATCACCGTCGACTACGCGCCCGTCTGCGACGTGGCCGTCGAGCCGGCCAACGTCTCGCTGGGTACGCGTGCCTTCGGTTCCGATCCGGCCGCGATCGCCCGGCATGCGGCGGCACTCACGCGGGGCCTGCAGGAAGGCGGCGTGGTGGCGACGCCCAAGCACTTCCCGGGCTTCGGTGCGGTCGATGCCGACCCGCACTACGCCCTGGCCTCGATCGACCTCGACGTGGAGGGTCTTGAGGCACGCGAGCTGATCCCCTTCCGTGGCGCCATCGAAGCTGGTGCCGGCATGGTCATGTCGGGACACGTGGCCCTGCCGGCGGTAACCGGGGACCGCTCCCTGCCGGCCACCGTCTCGCGCCTGGTGATGCACGAGCTGCTGCGCAACCAGCTGGGTTTCACGGGCGTCTCGATCACCGACGCCATGGACATGAAGGCCGTGGCCCAGGGCATCGGCGGGGTGGTCGACAGCATCGTGGCCCTGCGCGCCGGCGTGGACCTCCTGCTGATGACGCCCGACCGCACCGCCCAGAGACGCCTCGAGGACGGCCTGCGCCAAGCCGCGGTGCGTGGCCTCGTCCCGGCCAGTCGCATCCGGGCTTCGCAGCGACGCCTGCTGCGCCTGCGCCGCTGGCTCAAGCACTTCGCCTGGCCGGAGCGCGCGTACGTGCGCAGCCAGGCCCACCGCGACCTGTCCCGCCGCTCCGCGCGCGCGGCTATCACGCTCGTGCGCGACGAGGCCGCACTGCTGCCGCTGCGCCCGGTCGCTGGCGAGCGACTCCTGGTCATCACGCCGGAGCCGCGTGAGCTGACCCCCGCCGACTCTTCCGCCGACGAGCCCCTGGCCCTGGCCGACGCCGTACGCCGGCACCACGCCGAGGTGGTCGACCTGCGCGTGCCTTCCGAGCCGGCCGAAGCCGACATCACGGCTGCGCGCTCAGCCGCCGCCGAGGCCGGCCTGGTGGTGGTGGCCACGCTGGCCACGAACGTGCAGCCGACCCAGGCTCGTCTGGTGCAGGCCGTGCTCGAGACGGGCACGCCCACCGTGACCGTGGCCATGCGCACCCCATACGATCTCGCCGACTACCCCGGCTCGGCGACGCATCTGTGTAGCTACTCGATCGTGCCCGCCAGCGTCGGCGCGGTCGCTGACGCGCTCTTCGGCCGCGAGCCCATCTCCGGCCGGCTGCCCGTGGACATCCCCGGGCTCTATCCCCGAGGACATGGTTTGGAGGTGGTTTGAGTGGCCCTCATCGACGAGATCCGAGAGCAACCGGGGGTGGCGGCGCGCTTGCTGGCGGAGGCCGGTCCGGAGATCGCCGCGCTGTGCGACACGGTCAAGGCGGCTGACCCCAGCCATGTCGTCATCGCGGCCCGGGGGACCTCTGATCACGCGGCCATCTACGCGCAGTACGCGCTCGGCGTGATGGCCGGGATCAGCGTCGGCCTGGCCACGCCCAGCGTGCACTCCCTGTACGGCGCATCTCCGGACTATGGCCGGGCGCTGGTCATCGGCATCAGTCAGTCCGGCGCCTCGCCCGACGTGGTCGGTGTCATCCGCGCGGCTCGGGCGCAAGGTGCGCTGACGTTGGCGGTCACCAACACGCCCGGCTCTGACATGGCCGAGGCGGCTGAGCACCACGTAGCCCTGCGGGCCGGCCCCGAGCGGGCCATCGCCGCGACCAAGACCTACACCTCCACACTGCTCGTGCTGGCCATGCTCGCCGCCGGCCTCTCCGACCTCGACGCCGAGCCGGACCTGGCCCTGCTGCCAGGGGCGCTCACCGCCGTGCTCGACCAGGATGACGAGGCGGCCCGCATCGCCGCGGACATGAGCACGCTCAACCGCTGCGTCATCCTCGGGCGCGGCTATCACTACGCCACGGCGCGGGAGTGGTCGCTCAAGCTCAAGGAACTGAGCTACACGCTGGCCGACCCGTACAGCTCGGCCGACTTCATCCACGGTCCGCTGGCCCTCATCGAGGCCGGCTTCCCCACGTTCTGCGTGGCCCCGCGAGGCGCTACCGAAGCAGACATGGCGGAGGTCATCGACCGGCTTGGCGGGGAGCTCAAGGCGCATCTGCTCATCGTCTCGGACGACCCCGACGTGCGCGCCAAGGGCACCTGGTCGTTGGCCCTTCCGACGAACCTGCCCGAGTGGCTGATGCCCATCGTCTCGATCGTGCCCGGTCAGCTCCACGCGCGGCACGTGACCATCGCCAAGGGTGGCGATCCCGAGCAGCCACGCTCGATCCGCAAGGTCACGCTCACGAACTAGGCCTCGCCGGACCTCACGAGGCGTACGCTCCTCGCATGGGGGGTACGCACGACGACCACGGGCTGCTCTCCGGAGGCCTGCCCTACAACCGCATCGGCAACGGGCCGCCGGTGGTCGTGCTCCAGGGCCTCACCTTCGGAAACCGGGCACTGTCCGGCTTCGAGGCACGCTTCGCACTCGCGCCGTACCGACAGCTGGCGGGCGAACGCAGCGTGTACCTGGTCAACCGACGGCCGGGCATGCGACGCGGCACCTCCCTGGGCGAGATGGCTTCCGGCTATGCGGCCACGATCCTGGCCGAGTTCGAACCACCCCTCGACCTGATCGGCCTCGCGAGCGGCGGCTCGATCGCCTTCTACCTCGCAGCGGAGCACCCGCAGCTGGTACGCCGGCTCGTCATCCAGGACGGTGGCTGTCGCCTGACCCCGTGGGGTCGCGAGTGGGGCCGAGAGGTGAGTCGGCTGGCTGAGGCGGGCGATTGGCGCGCGGTGTCGACGCTGATGATGCGCACCGTGCAGCCGGACAACGCCTTGGGGCGGGCTGCCGCGTGGCTGTTCTCGCCGCTCATGGCTCGGACCGCGCCGGAAGACCCCACGGACATGATCGCCCTTCTCGAGGCCGAGGACGCCCATGACTTCACGCCTCGGCTGGGAGAGATCGGGGCACCGACCCTCGTCGCCTGCGGCGAGCTCGACCCATTCTCCGGTGCCGAGCTGGCCCGCGAGACGGCGAGCGGCATCCCCAGCGCCGATGTCCTCGTGTACGAAGGCCGGAGGCACGGACTGCGCGGAAAGGCCTTCGAGCGGGACCTCGCGGGATTCCTTGGTGGCGGAGCTGGTACCTAGACCGAACTTCCCCCGCCGATTCGGCCTGATCCGACCCATCCTCACGCTCAGACGAG
>CAYZDQ010000224.1:0-4902 GCA_964476955.1 uncultured Anaerolineaceae bacterium | reverse complement strand
TGAGCTCTCGGGCGGACAGCGCCAGCGCGTCGGCATCGCACGGGCACTCGCCTGCGAGCCGAAGCTGATCATCCTCGACGAGCCGGTCTCGGCGCTCGATGTGTCGGTCCAGTCGCAGATCATGAACCTGCTCAAGCGGCTACAGGCAGAGCTGGGGCTGACCTATCTCTTCATCGCCCACGACCTCGCGGTGGTCGAGTACATGAGCCACGAGGTGCTGGTGATGTACGTCGGGCGGATCATGGAGCGGGCCACGCGCGAGTCGCTCTACCGCGCACCGCGGCATCCCTATACGAAGGCACTGCTGTCAGCCATCCCCTCGGAGGAGCCGGGTGAGCGCAAGCGCGACTCGATGCTGATCGAGGGCGAGGTGCCCAGCCCCATCTCACCACCGTCGGGGTGCCGCTTCCGCACCCGTTGCCCGTGGGCGGTGGCCGAGTGCGCCGAGACTGACCCGCCGCTCGAGCCCGTCGGCGAGGACGGTGCGGTGAGCTGCATCCGTCTCGACACGGTGGCTGCAGGACTGCCACCGGCGACCGAGGCCAGCAGCCAGCTCGCGGGCGAGCCGGATCCGACCAGCTGACGTGTTGTCGCCCTTGGCGACGCTAGCTGGGGGCGGTGAGACGCACGAGGTCGGGCACGGCATCGACGCCCCCGTCGAACCTGAGGATGCGGCTGACACCGTGACGACGCATGATCGCCATATGCACGGCGTCTCCGGCGGAGAGACGGGTTTCGGCCAGGACGGACTGGGCCCCCAGCACATCAGAGCGCTCGACGGGGAACACCTCGTCGACCACGCCCAGGGTGGTCGTGGAAAGACCGGCACTTCCGGTCAGGGATCCGCCGGCTTGAGCGAGTCCGCAGGCAACGCCGGAACGCCGCCGTCCACCACCGGGCGGGCCGCGATGCCCGCGGCATCGAGCAGGCTGGCCGCGATGGCTGCCCGCACGCCGGTGCGGCAGGCGACCAGGTAGCTCGCATCGCGATCGAGATCCGCGATATCCCTGGGCAGGTCGGCCACGAAGGCGAGCTCACTGCCGGGCACGATGCCCTGGGCCCACTCGTACGGCTGGCGGACGTCGAGGATGCGCTCCCCGGGTTCCGGCGCGAGCAGCTCCTCCCAGCCGGCGGTGCGGTAGCTGCTGACCTCTCCGCCGACCGCGATCCACGCGTCCATGCCGCCCGCGAGATGGCCGATGACGTGGTCGAAGCCGATGCGCAGCAGTTCCTCTCGGACCTCGACCTCCTGCTCGGGGCTATCGACGATGAGGCAGATCGGCGCATCGAAGGGCAGCACCCATCCGGCATAGGCTGCGAAGGCGTCGCCGGCCTCGATGTTCCACGAGCCCTTGACGTGACCCTCGGCGAAGGCCCAGCGGTCGCGCGCATCGACGACCCCCACGCCCGCGGCGCGCGCGCGTGCGAACTCAGGGGTGGCCAGCGGATGCGGGGCGGGTGGACCCGTGAGCCGTCGCGGTCCCCGGCGATTCAGCGGGGCCATGCGTCGGTAGTAGGCCGGATAGCGTGTCCGGCCGGCACTGAGCTCCGCATCGAACGTGGCCAGGTCGGGTGCTGCGAACGCGGGGTTCCAGCGGCGAAGGGCACCGATGGTGGCCAGCCCGCCGATGTCGACATCGCCGGCCACGCAGAACGAGCCCGCACCGTGCGTGGGATAGACGAGGACGTCATCGGGCAGCTCGGCCAACCGGCGCATCGTCCGAAACTGCGCTTCGGTCATCTCGTCGACGCGGGCACGACCCAGCAGATCGGTACGGCCGACGCCGCCGATGAGCAGCGAGCCGCCGCTGAAGAGCGCCCTTGCGGTCCCGGCGCCATCCTGCAACTCCCAGCTGAGGTGCTCGGGCGTGTGTCCGGGCGTGGCCCGGGCGACGAGGCCGGCGCCGCCAACATCCAGCTCGAAGCCCTCGTCGGCGGCCCGGTGCTCGAACGCATAATCTCCGCCGGCCGGGGCCACCACCGTGGTGCCGTGGCTGCCTGCGAGGTCACGAGCACCGGTGAGGTAGTCGTTGTGGACATGCGTCTCCAGCGTGTGCGTGACGCGCCAACCTCGCTCCTCGGCAGCACCGAGGATCCGCCAGCCGTCCCGCGGCACGTCGATGGCCACGACACGGTCCTCGCCCGCGACGAGATAGGCGTTGTTGCCCAGCCCTGGCGTCGGGACGGTGACGACTTCGCGCGCGCTCAAGTGCTCACTCCCCTGCTCCCGCGGTCGAGGGCTCCCTCGTCAAGCCGGCCGCCGAGGCAGGGTAGCCCGGGGCTGGGTAGTCGTCCAGCCAGCCGTCTAGTTGAACTACAGCTAGCGGGCGGGCTTGTAGGCCTTGGCCACGTCACCGGCCTTGCCCAGGGCCGTGACCCACTGCTGACCCGACAACAGCTTCGTCGTCTGGGCGGTCTTGATGGTGCCGCCGGCACCGACAGCCGCGGCGACGGCCGCTGCCGTCTCATCGTCGGCGACCTCGAACAGCAGCACCACGTCGTACTCGCCGAAGCTGAAGCCGCCGCCAAGCAACCTGCCGCCGACGGCTTCGAGCACGGGTCGGGCTGCCGTCTCAAGGCGGTCCTGTGGTTCGCGGATCTGTGCCGCAAGCGATTCCGGGGTGTAGGACATCTGGTAGAGATACTGCGCCATGGCGTGCTCTCCTCCGCGGGGGGTGCCGGTTTGGCACGGGTGCTGGATTGTGCGACTGCCCGCGAGCCAAGGCAACCCGTGCGCCAGTGCCAGCGCGCATCGAGTCGCTCTGCGCTGGTTCGCGGACCCTGATTCGACTATCGTCCGGTTCGAGCAGAGTGAGGACCCGACCATACGCAACTCCCCGATCACGGCCGCGGCGATCACGCTGTGCCTGGCCGTCGGCACCACACCGGTCATGGCGCAGGACGCCGACGCCGAGCCATCACCGTCACCGGCCACGATCGGGCTGCCGACGGACGACGGCGCTCGCATCGTGCTGGTCGAGGACCTGGGCGGCCGGACCCGCGACCTGACGATCGACTCTCCGGCGGTGGGCGCGGTCAAGGTACGGCTGCTGCTGCCGGAGGCGTTCCAGGGGGAGGCGGCCGGGCCGTTCTCCGTGCTCTACCTGCTACATGGCGGTGGCGGTGGCTACGTCGACTGGACCAAGGAGACCGACGTCGATGGCATCACCGCGGAGACCGACCTGCTCGTGGCCATGCCCGACGCAGCTTCGTCCAACATGGGTACCTTCCTGCCGGGGGGTGGACCCGACGGGAGCGGCGGGCCGCCGAACTGGGAACGATTCCACCTCATCGAGCTGCCCGAACTGCTGGAGCTGAACTGGCGCGCCGGTGAGCAGCGGGTGATCGGCGGCCTGTCGCTGGGCGGATGGGGCGCGGTCCTGTGGGCAGCGCGGAACCCAGGGCTATTCGAGGCTGTCGCCTCCTACAGCGGTGCCCTCGACCTCACCGTCTCGGTGGATGACTCCGACGAGGCTCGAGCGCTCGTCGACCGGGCCTACGAGATCGCTGAAGAGATCGGCCTGACCGAGGCCAACCCCATCAACCTCGTACCTGCGCTCGAGGGCACGGACATGTACATCTCCTACGGCAACGGTGAACCCGGTCCGCTCGACGATCCCGACCGGGAGCATGACCCCCTCGAGGATTGGATCGGCAGGAGCAACGAGAGCTTCGTGGCCGCCCTGGCGGAGCAAGGGATCCCGGCCACCGTCAACGCCTACGGCCCGGGTACACACTCCTGGCCCTACTGGGAGCGCGAGCTGGAGGCGTCGCTGCCGACGCTGCTGGAGGCGCTGGGCGAGGACTGACCTCCCCGATCAGCGTCAGCCACGATGGAAATGAGCCGCTTTCTGAGGCGCTGCCTGATGTGCTGAGCCCGCTGTGGCCCGATGGTGTCGTCATCCACGACAGCAGCAGAGGTCAAGCTGATGGGACACCTGACCGACCACGACCCCATCGAGGGCTCGCCTGAACTGGCGCTCATCGTGTTCGCCTTCATGGCCGTGTTCGTCCACGTCTTGTTCTAGACACCCGACCGTCTGACAAGCTCTTCGCGCGGATCGAGGTGAGAGGCCAGGTCGATCGCCTTCCTGCGCCCGACCCACTGATCAGGGGACCATCCCGAACCACTGATCGAGAGCACGTCTCCAATCGCCGCCCGGCTGAACGGGCCGTTCGGACCACTCGTCGTTCCGGCGCAGCTTGAGGCGGTCGTGGAGCAGCGTCACGCGATCCGGCCCGCCGTCGAGGAGGCGAGTCGCGAACGGCTTCTGGCGCCACTTCTGATGTGGGTCGCGCCGCTTGTGCTCCGACTGCTCGACGAAATCGTCGGCACTGAATGTGGCCGACCCGAACTGATACTGCGGCTGGGGACCGTCCGGCCCGTCGAAGATGAGCGTCGTCTCCTCATCGAACTCGAAACGGAATGGGCCTGATCCGCCATCGTGAGGGCCTGCATCATCGAGCGGCAGCGGACGGATGAACGAGTCTCCGAACCCGACATCCACCAGGTAGGGACGCTCCAACGTGACCTCGAGCGCCAAGTGACCGCGCTCCATCGGGCCGGGCGTCAGCAGGACGGTTGCCCCCAGCTGCTTGACCTGGAAGCCCAGCTCGGCGAGCAGCCAGGCGAAGGCACCGTTGAGCTCGTAGCACCACCCCCCCCGGCCCCGGTCGACGATCTTCGGGATCGACCAGCCGATATCGGTGCGGACCTCCCGGTCGGCGAACACATCGAGATGGTCAAACGGCACCTGGGTGAGGTGTGCCCGCTGGAGCCGCTCAAGCCCGTCGACGGTGCGGGCGACCGGCTCGTCGATCCCGATCCTGGTCAGGTAGGCCCTAGCTGTACTTCCCACACACGTTGTGAACACGCCCTGACGTAGACGAGGACCTCCGGGA
>CAYZDQ010000223.1:0-4911 GCA_964476955.1 uncultured Anaerolineaceae bacterium | reverse complement strand
CGCTGCTGGCCGATATCGCCGACCCGAGCCCGGCCCTGGGGTGGGGGAGCGCAGAGCGCGCCGGGTTGCTCAAGCGTATCGAGGCCGACGCCGATGTCATCCTCGCGCTCGCGCTCGTGCACCACCTCGCAATCGGGGCCAACGTGCCACTGCCGATGATCGCGGCCACGTTCGCCCGGCTGGCGCCGCACGCGATCGTGGAATTCGTGCCCAAGGAGGATGCCATGGTGCGCCGTCTGCTGGCCTCGCGTCGCGATGTGTTCGAGCGCTACTCGATCGAGGACTTCCGCGCGGCCGTGGCCCCGCACTTCGAGATCGTGGCCGAGACCCGCATCGAGGGTACCGCACGCACGCTCTTCCACCTCCGCCGTCACGGCTGACGGAACCGGACCGGCGTCGTCGGCGTCTCAAGAGAACAAACACCCCGCTCGGAGGCCATCTGACCATGTCCCGTCGTCTCTTCGCCGCGATCGCCACGGCACTGCTCTCGGCGACACTCCTCGTTGGTGCGGTCGCGGCGACATCGCCGGTGCCCGACGAGTTCGGCGCAACGCCCATCGCCGCGGACCCGACCGTCATCGACGCGCGCCCTCATGCCTGGGACCGGATCATCGTCAGCTCGGACGGGCGGACGCTCGACATCTTCTTCTGGATGGGCATCGAGGAGTGCAACGGCCTCCGCAGCGTGACCGTCACGCCCAATGACGGCCTGGGTCTCGACATCGGGCTCATGACCGGCCAGCCGGCCTCGATGGAGCCCGACACCGCCTGTATCGAGATCGCGCAGCTGTACGTGACCACGGTCGTGCTGGAGCGGCCGCTGATCACACAGCCCATGGGGTAGGGGACTCCTTGCTCGAGCCGGCGTCCTTGGCGTGAGCCGGCCACTCCGCGTGAGCCGGCTCATTTCCGCACAGTAGTAGGCTCTCCGCATGTGGAGAACGACTTGCCGGGCCTCGAGCGTGGTGGCCATCGCCGTGATGCTGGTGCTCGGGGCGATGGCCTATGCGAGCGCGGCCGAGACGAGCGACTTCGAGGAGATCGCTGCGTCGCCCATCGTGATCACGCCTGACCCGAGCGGCCGCTCCGCAGTGCTCGAGGTGGACACCTCCATCGACGTCGCCTGCTCGGTCGTCTACGGACCCGACGAGGCCTTCGGGCTCATCGCGGTCGACAACGACATGGACGGTGGTGCTCATGCCGATCATCACCCCGTGCTTGGTGGCCTCGAGCCCGATACGACGTATTCCTATCGCGTCCAGGGCACCGCGCCCGACGGATCGATCTACGTCAGCGACGTGATGACCTTCGAAACACCCCTTGCGCCCACGGGTGGACCTGCTAATATGGCACTCAGTGTCACTATAGTAGGCGTCAGCTCCGAGTGGTCCGAGGCCTTCGCCGCCGGCATGGCCTTCAACGGCGACCCTGCGACCGAATGGTCATCCCGTGGCGACGGCAACGACGCCTGGGTCGAGATCGACCTTGGCGAACCACAGGTGATCGGCGACATCACCTTCCGTACGCGCTCGATGAGCGATGGCACGGCCAGGACGGCCAGCTACACGGTGACCGCCGACGGCGTTGACGTGTTCGGCCCGTTCCCGGTCGATGAGCCGTTCAGCGGATTGGCTGACCTCGAGGTCGTGGCCCAGGTGCTGCGCTTCGACGTCGAGACGTCGACCGGCGGCAACACCGGCGCCATCGAGATCATCGTCCTCGAACGCGCGGACGACTAAGCCCGCGGAACGCCACGGATCAGGCCCGAGGCGCCCGGTCGTAGTGGGGCAACACTTCCGATAATGTAAGTTATGTAACATTCCCGCGCACGCATGAGGGATGACCCGCCACACGCGGCCGATTACCGTCTCGCGCTGTCCCAGCTGGGCCGCGACACGCGTCATCCCCAGCCACCGGCGATCCGTCCACACCGAGCCGCGTGAGTGCAGCGCACGCGTCGTTACGCACTTCACAGCGCACGGACCCTGAGCCGTGATCCCGGCCATCGGAACCACTCTCGAGCAGCCAGACACGGCCTGCTACTTGCGTGATTGCGCAAATACTGTAACCATGGGCAGCAACACCACATCCACGCACGTTCCTTGGGGGTCTCTGTATGTCTCGTCGTCTTCTCGCGCTCGCCATCCTGACGCTCGCAGCCGTCTTCACCCTCGCCGCCTGCGACTCGGGCGACTCCGGGAGCGATCCTGGTGCGTACACGGTCAAGGCCGATGAGGCCGTAGAGCTGATCGAGAGCGGCGAGCGAACCATCATCGATGTGCGTACGCCGGACGAGTACGCCGAGGCGCACGTCGTGGGCGCGGTCAACATCGATGTGGATGGTGCGGACTTCGCGGCCCGCATCGAGGAGCTTGATCCCGAGGAGCCGTATCTCGTCTATTGCCGCTCCGGCAACCGCAGCGCCCGGGCAGCCGACAAGATGGTCGAGGCCGGCATCAAGGACATCGCCGATGCCGGCGGCCTGGCCGACCTGGCCCGAGCTGGCGCCCCCGTCGAGTAGCCGCTACGGGCCAGCGCACGTGGGGCCCACACGATCCGCGCTGCTACCGTTGCGATGTGACCGACCCTTCAGCTGTCCGCATCCGTCGCATCACGCCCGAGGATGGGCTGATCCTGCGAGACCTGCGTCTCCGCAGCATCGCCGACGCGCCTGAAGCCTTCGGACAGCCGCTCGAGGAGGCGCGACGGCGCCCACAACAGGAGTGGCAGCGCAATGCCCGTCAGTCGTCACGCGGTGACAGCCGTACTTGGCTCATCGCCGAGGCCGGCACCACCGCCGTCGGGCTGGTGCAGGGCCGCAAGCGTCGCCCGGGGACGCTCCTGCTGTTCAGCATGTGGGTCGACCCCGAGGTCCGCCGCGTGGGCGTCGGTCGCATGCTCATCGAGCGCCTGGAGGACTGGGCCCGCGGCTGGGATGGGCGGGAGACCGTGCTGTGGGTCTTCGGCGCCAATGGCGCTGCGATCAAGTTCTATCGCGACCTCGGATTCGAGGTCCTGCGAGAGGGGCAAGATGCCGAATCGGGTGCACGCTTCGGCGCCTTGGCGATGCGGCGCCTCATCGACTCCCCCGCTACCTGATCGAAGCTCGGGTGGTGCCTGGACGCACCAGGGCGTCTTTGCGCAAAGACGCCGCCAATCACAAGGGGGAGGCTCGGGCTAGGAACCGCTGCTGACGGGACTCTCGTCGACCGAGAGCCAGGCTCGATCGACCGGCACGTGGATGACCGACGGCTGGCGTGAGCTGATGGCCTCGTGCAGGGCTGCCTCGAACTCCTCGTCCGAGCTGACGCTCAGACCGAGCGCACCGAACGCGCGAGCCGCGGCAGCGAAGTCGATGGGGCCAAGGTCGGTCGTGCGCGTCGACCGTCCCTCACGCAGCTGCTGGCCGGCGATGGTGCCGTAGCGCTGGTTGTCGAGGACGATCACGATCGGGTGCGCACCCTCACGCACGGCAGTCTCGAGCTCGCTCATGGTCGTGGAGAAGCCGCCGTCGCCACAGAGCGCCACGGCGATGCGGTCGGGATCCATCAACGATGCCGCGATCGCGGCCGGCAGGCCGAAGCCCATGGTGCCCGAGGTCGCGCCGATGAACGTGCCTGCCCGACGGAATCGATAGCCACGAGCCACGAAACCGACGAGATTGCCCGCGTCGGTGGTGATCGTGGCGTTGTCGGGCAGGGCCGCCCGCAACTTCGCCAGGATCCGGCCCGGATGGGCTCCTGGGCCGCTCCACTCCCCTGACGACACCTCGGCCGCGGCACGGTAGGCCTCGCGATCCGCCGCGTTGCGCGCCTCTCGACGGCTACGCATCTCGTTGTCCAGCGCTACCGCTCGCAGGTCGGACCAGGCCGAGTCAAGGAAGCGCGACGCGTCAGCCGTGACCGACAGCGTCGGCGCATCGAGCCCAGCGTGAGCGACACGCGGCTGGATATCGACGTGGATCCAGCGGGTGTCGGGCCCGGGGATGGCGTACCCGTCGGTGGTGATCTCCGAGAGTCGAGTGCCGATGAAGAGGATGACGTCGGCATCAGCGAGGCGCTGGTTCACCGTCGGCGCCGACCAGCTGCCGGCCATGCCCAAGTAGTTGGCGTGGTCGTTAGGGAACACGTCGGGGCGACGCCACGCGGCGATGACCGGCACGGCCAAGGCCTCCGACAGCGCCACCAGACGCTTGGTGGCGCGGGCGCGCAGGACGCCGGCGCCGGCCACGATCACGCCACGCTCGGATGCAGCCAGCATCTTCATGGCTCGGCTGACCGTAGAGCGATCGGCGGCGGGACCGCGGGCTCCCGGCGGCTTCGGCGGCGCCTCATCAGGCAGCTCGATCTCCCGCGTTTGCACGTCGATCGGCACAGAGAGCATCACCGGGCCGGGACGACCGGTGTTCATCCGGCGCCAGGCCCTGCCCAGTACCGTGGACGCCTGGTCCGCGCGATCGATCTGCGCCGACCAGGCCGCGAGCGACCCGATGCCACCGACGAGGTCGCTCTCCTGGAACGCCTCGCGGCCACGCAAGGACGAGTCGATCTGGCCCGTCAGGGCCACCAGCGGTGCTGAGTCCTGTGCCGCGGTGTGGATGCCGACAGCGGCGTTGGCCGCCCCGACCGCGCGCGAGGTCGCCACGATCTGCGGGCGTCCCGTCGATTGCGCGAGTGCTTCCGCCATGAATGCGGCCGCACCTTCGTGACGGGCGCTCACGACCCTGATGCCTGCGTCGGCGAGGTCGTCGAGCATCGGAAGGATCGGCTCGGCCGGCACGGTGAAGCAGTAGCGGGCACCAGTGCCGGCCAGCTGGCGGGCAATCTCCTGCGACACGGTGCGGCGCACCATGGGCGGAGGGGCCGGCGGCGCTGGCGCAGCCGCAGGCTCGGGCGCTGGCGCTGGCTCGGG
>CAYZDQ010000222.1:0-4919 GCA_964476955.1 uncultured Anaerolineaceae bacterium | reverse complement strand
GTCATCAGTTTGGCGGCGCTGCGGGGCAGCCCGGTGTGGCTGAACTTCTTCGCTACCTGGTGCCCGCCTTGCCAGGAGGAGACGCCGGTCCTGCGCGACACGTACGAGGCCTATCACGACGATGGCCTGGAGATGGTGGCGGTCAGCGTGCAGGAGACGACCGCCGACGATGTGGCCGCGTACGCCGAGCGCTACTCACTGCCATACATCATCGGCTTCGACGCCACTGGCGCGGTCTTCGAGACCTACCAGGGCTACGGGCTGCCGACTCACGTCTTCATCGATGCCGAAGGCGTGATCCAGCATCTGCGCTACGGCCCGGTCGACCGAGACACGGCCGCCGAGCTGGTCGATACGCTCCTCGCGCCTGCTGCCTGAGTTCCCGACCGCCTGACCTGCTGACCGCCTGACTTGGGCGGTCTAGCCAGCGGTCGCCTCCAGTGACGCTATCGCCGGAATCCGATGATCGTCGTAGACACCTGTCGCGATGGTCGACGCTAGGCGTGGAGACGCGCTTCTGTTGTAGCGGCCTGCCGGCGCCGGCGACGCTACACCCGTGAAGCCCCGCTCCCGTCGTGCGAGCGGGTGCCGAACCTGGCTATGAGTGCGACTAGCGTCGACCGGTTGACTCCGAGGACAAGTGTCGACATCGGCCGTCTCCGCACCTACTTCGGCTGATGCCGCTCAGCTGTGGCCGTCTCCGCCTCCCACCGCAGCCTCGATCGGGCCGGATGCCTGCTGCCTAGATGGTCGGCTCGAAGCGGTACTTGTCCTTGTACGGGCGCAGCACCCCCACCGGCTGGCGCGGCTCGTGCGAGAGCACGATCGTCCAGCCTTCCTCCGCAGCTTCCGCGAACAGCGCCGATTTCACTTCCACGCTCGTGAGCGGGAAGTCGTCGAAGGAGGTGATCCACTTGGGGTTGGCCGACCACGGACGCATGCACAGGTCGCCGATGAAGGCCACGGTCTCGTCGCGACCGCGCACGATGATGGCCTGGTGACCACCGGAGTGGCCGCTGGTGCGCCGCACCTCCACGCCCGGGATGATCTCCTCGTCACCATCGGCTGCACCTGGTCGTGCCCATGCTTCCGCCAGCCGCAGCTCGGCCTGCTCGTAGGAGGCGGTCAGGCGCGGGTTGCCGCCCAGCGCGAAGTCCCATTCGTCGGCCTGGGCCACGATGCGGGCGTTGGGGAAGGCGTATTCGCCCTCCGTTGTGAGCAGCCCGCCGGCGTGGTCGAAGTGCAGATGCGAGAGCGCTACGTAGTCCACCGAGTCGGGATCGAAGCCCGCCTCACGCAGCGAGGGCAGGATGGCCTTGCCGCGCACACCACGCTGGGCCTTGTGGTGGTCGTCCATGCGCTCGCCGATGCCGGTCTCCACCAGCACGCGTCCTGACGGTGTCTCCACCAGCAGGCAGTTGAGTGCCTGGGTCAGCGTGTGGTCGGGGTTGATCTCATCCGCCACGAGGTGCTCCCACATCACGCGTGGGACGGGGCCCAGCAACGTGCCGGCGTCGCTGGTGAAGGCACCTGCCTGGATGAGGGCGATGGTCGTACCGCCACCGAGGTCACTGCGCCAATCGGCGGTCGCGTCGATGGGCATCAGCTGCGTGGTCCGCCCTTGGTCGTGCGGCGGTTCTTCTCGAAGTCGAGGAACGCGCCCGACGCCGTGGGGATCGACTGTCCCTGGTAGCGCGAGCCGAGGCCCTTGCTGCCGTACGGCCGCTCGACTGGGCTGGACATCTCGAAGTATGAGATCTGGCCGATGCGCATCCCGAAGTAGAGCGCTATGGGCAGGTTGGCCACGTTGGAGAGCTCGAGCGTGAGGTTGCCCTTCCAGCCGGGGTCGACATAGCCCGCGGTGGAGTGGATGAGCAGCCCCAATCGGCCCAGCGAACTGTTGTGCGTCGGGATGAACGACTTGGTGGCCAGGAACACGCCGTCTGGCGAAGCGACCTGGATGCACCGAACCGGGACCGAGGGGATCTTGCGCACAGCGTCGATGGCCCTGAAGCGATGGAACCGGGACTCGCGCGGTCGCTGCCGTTCCAGCTTGCGCCGGAGCCCGAACACCGGGCGATCCGGCGTGAACTTGACGCGGTACTTGGGGCCCTTGTCGACTCCATACAGCGTCGCGCGCCCCTCGCTCTTGACTGGCCTGAAGCCGAGGCTGGCGGCTAGCTCCACGACGCCGTCGGCGATGCCTTCGTTGATGCTGGTGAACTCGCAGCGCCCGGCCCGGTCGTCCACGAAGCCGTCGGTGTCCATCAAGCCCTCGAGCAGCGCCTGACGCTGCGTCACGCTGGCTTCCAGATATGAGCGAGGGATGAACTTGCCATCCATGAGGCCGAGGTTGCGCAGCTCACTCGAGAGAGAACCGTTACGTGCGTATCGTCCACTCTGCGGATCGCGGGTGCGGCCGATCCCGCCGATCCGATACAGGCGCGTTCCGTAGCCGGTTCGACGCACGGCATACCCGTCACCGCTGATGCGCTCGAGCACTTCCTCGTCGTAGGAGGTGATTTCAGCTGCTGTCGTGGTGCCGTCGCCCAACCACGCTCCAAGCGTGTACGGCTCGATGGGCAGGTCGAGTCGGTGTGGGTACTGGACCGGGGCGGCGAGCGGGACGTGGTGGTTCATCTCGCCGAGGACGCGCACGGTCTTCGCGATCTCCTCCGTGGTCCGCACCTTGCGAACCTGCCGTCCGGAGCGTCGTCCGCTCTTGTCGACCGTGACCCACTGGTGCGAGGCATCGGCGATCACGCGCTGACCATCGGAGAAGATGACCTCGTAGCAGGGACGATCAAGCATCGGCTCGGTCGAGTCGATGATCGGGATCGGCCGACCGGCCTCATCGAAAACGTGATCGCCGTCCTCGAATTCACCCATGGTGCGCCAGCCACTAGGTGTGGGAACGGGTGTGTCGAGCGCGAGCGCCTTGCCCTCTAAGCGGGCGACGAGGTCGTCGGGCAGCTCCACCCACTCGAGGGTCTGGCCCAGCACGAACTCGCCCGGATGCAGGATGAAGGGGTCGTCTCCATCGATCTCGGTGACCTCGGTGAGATCGGGCATCTCCTCGCGCGGGTCGATGCGAGAGTAGCGGTGGTTGTGGAAGACGCGGAACTCGCGGTCGAGGTGCAGGTCGACCGAGGATGGCTGGAGGCAGTCCTCGTCGAAGGGGTCGATGCGGATCCGGCCTTCTTGCAGGGCGGTGCGGATGTCGCGGTCGGCGAGGACGCTCATGGGGCTCCTACTTGCGCTTGCTCGGGCGACGGCGCGGGGTGCCCCGCGGGCCGATGGGCGTGATGGCCCCATCTTCGGCTACCAGGCGTAGCGTCGTCTGGCCGGGCACGCGGTCGCTGCGTTCCTCGTAGAGCGAGTCGACCTCCTGTTTGAGCTGCTCGATATCGTCGAACGACTGGTACACGCTCATGAAGCGGATGAATGCGATGTGGTCCAGCGTGCGCAGCTGCTCCATGGCCAGCTGGCCCAGTTCCTTGCTGGGCACCTCGTTGAGGCCCTGGGCGCGAAGGGCAGCTTCGATCTCGTCGGCGGCCTCGTCAGCCGCGCCTACGCCGACCGGACGGCGCACGAGCGCCTTCTTCAGCCCGTCGGCCAGCTTGTCCCGATCGAACTCCTCTCGCCGGCCGTCGGTCTTGACCACCACGAGACGCGCTGATTCCACGCGCTCGTAGGTCGTATAGCGCGAGCGGCAGCTAGAGCATTCGCGGCGGCGCCGGATGGTCGTCGAATCGTCGAGATCCCGGGAATCGATGACTCGGCCGTCCAGCGTCCCGCAGTTCGGGCAGCGCATCGCTGGTGAGGGTACACCCCGCTACGTGTGAGCGGTGCGTCCCGCGAGCGTATCGAGCGTGTGCGCCAGGATCATGTCGACCGCGTCGAGCGACTCGAGCGAGCCCTTCGGGCTGCCGGGCACACAGATGATGAGCGTCTGTCCGCGGATCGCGCCGAGCGAACGGGAGATGCTCGCGAGCGGCGTGTGCGTCCGGCCTTCGGCACGCATGGCCTCGCCGAAACCGGGTACGACGTAGTCGACGATGGGCATGACGCCCTCCGGCGTACGGTCGCGCGGACCCAGCCCGGTGCCACCGGAAGTGACGACCAGGCGCGTGCCGGCGTCGGCGGCGGCAGCCACGATGCGACCGATCTGGTCGGGCTCATCAGCGACCACCTCGCGGCGAACCTCGAACCCAAGGCCCGAGAGCCGCTCCTCCACCACCGCCCCACTGCGGTCCTCGCGCGTGCCCGCGACGACGCCGTCGCTGACGGTGAGCACCAGCGCGGGCAGGCCGTTCACCTGGCTTTCGTTTGGCACGACCCTACCCCTTCTTCGTGCTGCGGCTGCGCTTGGCAGGCTTGGCACCGCTCTTGCCCTTGGGCGGGGCCTCACCTTCGGCGCTGGCCTGCTTGGGAGCGGGGCGCTTCCAGGTGCCGCTCTTGCCCCCGCTCTTCTCGAGCAGGCGCACATTGGTGATGGTCACGAACCGGTCAGCCGACTTGACCATGTCGTAGACGGTCAGGGCCGCGATCGAGGCGGCCGTCATGGCCTCCATTTCCACGCCCGTCTGCGCGGTGGTGGCGGCGCTGGCGGTGATGACGAGCGTGCCCACCTTGCGGTCGGGTGTGATCTCCACCGACAGGTCGGTGAGCGACAGCGGGTGACAGAGCGGGATGAGCTCTGAGGTGCGCTTGGCGCCCATGATGCCGGCCAGCTCGGCCACGCTGAGCACGTCGCCCTTGGTGCCCTCCCCGTCGATCACGAGTGTGAGCGTCTCCTGGTCCATCTTGACCGTGGCCTCGGCCACGGCTCGGCGTGCGGTCGGAGGCTTCCCGCTGACGTCAACCATGCGGGGACGGCCGACGCGATCGATATGGGAGAGGCGCCGCCGGTCCTTGCG
>CAYZDQ010000221.1:3971-4923 GCA_964476955.1 uncultured Anaerolineaceae bacterium | reverse complement strand
CGATCGCGGCGCGCTACACCGAGGCGCGCCTGGCGATGCTCGACCGGCTGGAGGCCAAGGGTCTGCTCGGTCGCGATCAGTCGCTGGTCCACTGCACGAGTGCGCTGACCGACGAGCTGCCGGCTGCCGGCTACGATCCCGAACGGCCTCGAGCCGCCGATGTCTGGACCTACGGCATGGCCCAGATCCTGCTGTCGGCGTCACCAGCCATGCTGGAGGAGTTCGAGATCCCGTACGCGGCGCGCTGGTACGAGCGCTTCGGCCTCGCCTACTACGGCTGTTGCGAGCCCTTGCACGATCGTGTCCACCTCGTGCGTCGCCTGCCCAACGTGCGCAAGATCTCCAGGAGTCCGTGGGCAGATGTCGAGATCGGGGCTGCGGCCATCGGACCAGACTTCGTCTTCTCCTGGAAGCCGAATCCCAACGTGTTCGCTGTCGACGCATGGGACCCAGCGGTGATCGAACGCGACATCCGTCGGGTGGTGGAGGTCTGCCAGCAGGCCTGTTGCCCGCTGGAGATCACGATGAAGGACATCAGCACCGTGTGCGACCGCCCTGAGCGGCTCTGGGAGTGGGCAGAGATCGCCACCAGGGCTGTCCAGGGACAGACTTCCAGAGGTCAGCCACACCCCGCAACCTAGCCTGAACGGTCCTCGAGGGCCGCCAACACGCGCTCGGCGATCTCTGGTGCACCGAGGTCGTCGGTATCGACGGTGACCGAGGCCAGTCGCCGGTAGGTCGCGTCCCGCTCCTCGAAGCGTGCCTGCAGCCAGGCCAGATCGGTGGCGTCCTCGCGCCGGCCGTCTCCGGCGCCGATACGACGATGCAGCGTCTCTGGCCGTGCGCGCAGGTACACCAGCGCGGGGGTGTGCTCGAGCACGGCCACCGACCCGGGATCCACCGCGACCCAGGCCGCCGCCGACGCGATGAGCGGGGCCGGCATCGAGAGCGC
>CAYZDQ010000221.1:3261-3961 GCA_964476955.1 uncultured Anaerolineaceae bacterium | reverse complement strand
TCCGCGGGCGAATCCGGCAATCATGTCTGCCATGGTGGCGTCGATCTCCTCGGGCGCTCGTCCGGTCGCGGCTCGCACCAGCGCGTCGTTGTCCATGTAGCGCCAGCCGGTGCGCTGGGCCAGCGCCTGTCCGACCGTGGTCTTGCCTGCGCCCATCATGCCCAGCAGCACCACGGTCGTCGGTTCCGGTCGGTCGTGCATTCGCAGAGCGTACTGGCCCCCGACAGCCGCTCGCTCGTAGACTGGGTGTCGTGCTCTTCCTCCGACTGGCCGGCCTCTTCTTCGCCTTCGTGCAGATCACGCTCGTGCTGCGCCTGGCACTGCCCTTCGTGGATGTGCCCGAGGGGCTGGTCGAGTACGTGCCGTCGCTGATGGACCTGACCGACGTGTGGCTGCTGCCGGTGGAGGCCATCGTCGAACGCTTCGAGATCACGGGTCTGGCCAGCGAGCTGGCCGAGGTCGGTGATGCCAGCATCAGCGGGCCAAAGGAGTTCGAGCCGGTCGTGCTCGCGGCCATGCTCCTCTGGGGCCTTGCTGCCTGGTTCTCGCTGTTCGTGCTGCGGCTCATCTTCCGCCCGGGCCGCTAGGTCGACGACAGGCACGAGGTGCGTGATTCGGGCGCCGGGTCGGATGTCGCAGCCATCGAGCCGGCGCTCGAGTGAGTCACCGCGCCGCGCGGAGGTCAGGGCCGGAGCGGTAC
>CAYZDQ010000221.1:0-3251 GCA_964476955.1 uncultured Anaerolineaceae bacterium | reverse complement strand
AACTCGGCCTGGAACGCCACGGCACGAGAGAGAGCGCGTGCGGGAGGCGCAGCCCGAGCTGGCGGCCACGCCTGACGGCGCCCGGCGAACCGACCCCGCCCCGCAGACTGACCCTGCCGCGCGAACCGACCGCGCCGACCCTCTCGCTTCGACCGCGCCCACCTCTCGCTCCGCGCGTTGGGCCATCACTCGCGGCGGGCTGTTCACGCTGTTGGCGGTGTTCCTGCCGGCGGTCGCATCCCTGCTGGCCCCGGTGCTGACTGGTGACATCTCCTACCAGGTCGCGGCCGGGCAGATGATGCTCGAGAGCGGCCGGGTCCTCGACACCGACCCCTTCACCTTCACCGTCCCCGGCGAGCCCTGGATCAACCAGCAATGGGGCGCCAGCATCATCTTCGCGGTGGTCTATGACGCGACCGGCTGGCTGGGCCTGCTGCTCATGCGCGCGGTACTCATCGGGATCGCGTTCGGCCTCGTGTTCTCCGCCTGCCGGGCCTACGACGCCAACCGCATGGTGGCCTCGCTCGTGACCATGGCTGCCTTCGTGGTGGCTGCCACCAACCTCGCGCTGCGCTCGCAGATGTTCGGTGTGGTCAGCTTCGCGGCGGTGCTGGCCATCCTCGCCTGGCGGCGCAAGCACCCCTGGCTGCTGTGGCTCATCCCGCTGGTGATGATCTTCTGGGCCAACACCCACGGCTCCTTCTTCATGGGCTGGCTGGCCATCGGGCTGGCTGCGCTCGAGGACATCGTGGCCCGCCGGCGGCTGGCGCTCGTCACCGTCTCAGTGGGCGTGCTCTCTGTCCTTGCCACCCTCGTCCATCCCTGGGGCCTCGAGATGTGGCGCTACGTCGTCGAGCTCTCCTCGAACCCCCTCATCGCGGCTCTCGTGACCGAGTGGCAGGCGCCCACGCTACGTACCCCGACCGGCTTCTTCTTCTTCATCTCGGTGGTGGTCGTCGTGGCCCTGCTGCTGGTCCGGGGACGCGTCCTCTCCTGGCTCCAGCTGGCCTGGCTGGGTGGCCTCGTGCTGCTCAGCCTGATGGCCGTGCGCAACGTCGTCTGGTGGGCCATCGGCGCCGCGCCGCTGGTGGCGACGCTCGTGAGCGGTCTCGAGTTCCGTGGCCGTCGCCTCGGCGACCCTGCCCTCGACGCGCCCCGTGGCGTGGGCTACACCGCCATCGCCGGCCTGGCCGGGGTGTTGGCGCTGGCGGCCCTGCCGGTGTGGAAGCCGATCGACCCGATGTACGGCCCGCAGGACGTGGTGCGGTATGCCCCCCAGGGTGTGACCGACACGTTGCTGGCCGAAGCCGCCCCTGGTGAGCATCTCTTCGCCGAGCAGAAGTGGGGCTCATGGTTCGAGCAGACCCTGCCCGGGGTGCCGGTCATGGTCGATACCCGCATCGAGCTGTTCGACCGAGAGATCTGGGCTGACTACCTCCATGTTCAGGCCGGACGGGCCGATTGGGCCGAGATCCTGGAGCACTGGGATGTCTCGCTCGTCGCCATCACCGCCGACAACGATCAGCTGCGCCCGTTCCTCGACGAGCACCCGGGCTGGGACCTGCGCTTCGAGGATGACGAGGGCCTGGTCTACCGGCGGGCAGCAGCGCAGAGCTAGACGGGCAAGGTCGCGGCCCAGGCGAGTGCCGGGGTATCGGGCGGGTGCCGGGGTATCGGGCGGGTGCCGGGGTAGCGGGCTAGTTGCTGGTCTGGCTGAGGACCTGGCGCAGCTCCGCGGTGTAGGTGCGGCCGGCCATCGTGCGGCTCAGCCACTCGAGGTAGTTGCGGTCGTACGCGGCCACCTGCGAGAGCGCCCAGCCGCGGTAGCGCCCGAACGAGAGCACGCTGCCCGATGGCGTCGGGAACTGCGGCGGGGGACCGGCTTCGCCGTACTGTGCCGACGCCGGCGTGGGCTCCGCCTCGGGCCGCACGGACCAGGCGCCACGCTCGAACTTCATGTTGGTGGCGCCGGGCATCGACTGGCGAGCATGTCCCACCAGTTCGCCACCGTTCGACTTGCCGATGATCTCGTCGTAGCGTGCCCGCTTCTCAGCGTTGCTGAGGACGGTGTAGGCCTCGTTGATGCGAGCCATCTGGGCGGAGCCATCCGGTCCGACATGGTCCGGGTGGTGCTGCTTGGCCAACGCCCGGTACGCCGCGTTGATCACTTCGATCGTCGCGCTCGGATGCAACATCAGCACTTCATACAGCGTCCGTTCAGGCATGGCGTTGACAGTAACGCGCAGGAACCGCCCGTCGTACTAGCCCTTTGGTCCCGACTCCACCACACCACACCGTCCCGGTGCGGACCGCAGCAGCTCGGCGCCCTAGACGAACGAGGGCGTCGTCACCAGTATCTCGAGGTTGCCACTGATCGTCGTGGATGCTGTACCGCCGAGGACCGCGAACGTGTCCCCGGCCTTGATCGCGAGCGAGCCATGTGCGGTCTCGGCCACGCCGGAGCCGCCGGTCACGATGTTGGCCGAGTAGACGCCCGCATGCGGCCAGGCCACCTGTCCGTCCACGACCAGGCGATACGCCTTGAAGTAGGGGTCGCTCTGCGGGCCCCACACGTCTTCCTCGTACCAGCCCTCGGTCTGATTGCCGGCGACACGCTGCGGCGGCCCGCAGAGCACGGCCAGCTCGTCGGCATCGACGGTCCCCCGGTCGATGACCTCGAGCATGGCGTCCCAGCCCTTGAACATGTGCGCCTCGTCGGGCGTGATGGGGTAGCCCTTGTACTCGGCCACGACGCTGAAGTCGGTCGGCTCCTGTGCCTCCACCAGGAACACGCCGGCCCCGGTGGCGTGGAGTAGGCCCGGGCGCACGAAGACGGCATCGCCTGGTGCGACCTCGATCTCGTTCATGGCGCCGCGGATGGCGTCGGTGTCCTGCGCGGTGATCCAGGCCATCAGCTGCTCGCGCGAGACATCCTGCTTGAAGCCGAGCCACACGCGTGGGGAGAGCGCGCCCTCGATCTGGCGCGTGGCCACGACCGCCCAGGCCTCCGCCTTGCCGAACTGCGAGTCGAAGAGCTGGCGCGCGAGATCCCGGGTCGGATGCACATGCACCGGCAGGCGTGAGCCGGCATCGAGCAGCTTGACCAGCAGTGCGGTCGTGGGGCCGTAGTGCTCCACGATCTGGGCGCCGGCGACATCCACCGGCCGTTCCCGCAGCAGGTCCGCGAGGACCACCGGCTCGCCGCCGATCTCGACCGATCGGATCGACGACGCGAATCTAACTTCACTCGG
>CAYZDQ010000220.1:0-4937 GCA_964476955.1 uncultured Anaerolineaceae bacterium | reverse complement strand
ACTTCAGCATAAAGCTCAATAGCAGACCATGCGCTATAACAACCCGCGCAGCCGCTATGTCGGGCACATCTCCTACTCGCTCTATCTGTGGCACTGGCCGTTGATCATCCTCGTGCCTATCGCCATCGAGAGCGACGAGCTGACCGTCCGACTCGGTCTCGCCGGTGCGGCGATCGTGCTGGCCGCGCTCACGACCGAGATCGTCGAGCGACCGTTCCGGCGTTCGTCCTTCCTGGCCGAGCGCTCGCGCGTCTCGGTCCAGCTCGGGCTCGTGGGTTCGGTCGCGGTGGGCGTGGGGGCGCTGTTCATGAGCGGTGCCATCACGCTGCCCTCGGACATCCCGGCACCGTGGCTGCGACCTGACCCGGTGGTCGTGGAGCTGGCCGGTGTGCGGGCCGATCTGCCGGCGCACGATGCCGACGGCTGCGACCTCTCGTACAAACAGAAGAAGATCAAGACCAACTGCGTCTACGGCGACCCCGAGGGTGAGCAGACCGCGATGCTCATCGGCGACTCTCACGCCGCACAGTGGATGCCGGCACTGGACCGCTACGCCGCCGACGTGGGCTGGCGCCTCGAGGTGCACACCAAGTCCGCCTGTGCGGTGCCGGATGTGCCGGTCTGGGAACGTCGCCTCCGACGTGAGTTCAACGAGTGCGTCACCTGGCGCGACGCGCTCAAGAAGCACATCCGCAAGACGCAGCCGGACGTCGTCTTCGTGGGGCTCTCGCGTGACTACGAGCTGTGGGACAACGGACGCATCGTGCAGTCCCGCCAGGCGCAGGGATATTGGCAGGACAAGCTGACAGAGCTGCTGGCCACGCTCGACAAGCGTGCCGATCGGGTGGTCCTGCTGGCCGAGACGCCGTTCCTCAACTACGACCCGGTCGACTGCCTGGCCGACCCTGACATCACCAATTGCGATCCGGCCAAGTCGCTGGTGCTGGACCGCGCCTACGCCGATCTCGAAGGCGCGGCCGTGGCCGAGGCCGGGGTCGAGCTGCTTTCGGCCACCGAGCTGCTGTGCCCCGGTACGTCGTGCCCGGTCGTCGTCGACGACATCGTGGTCTTCCGCGACCCGCATCACGTGACCGCGTCGTACATGAAGCACCTGGCCACACCTATCGGCCGCATCCTCGAGGGCAAGCCCCCATACCCGTCGCCGAGCCCGTCCAGCTCGCCCGATACTTCCGCGCCGGAGGCGAACGCGCCCGCCGCCTGATCGGACTCGGCGTGGCCTTTCGCCCGGACCTCTCCGTAGCAGATCCTGTCCGGCACCCACAGAGCGCCTCGCACCGCACTACATCGCACACGCGATGGGCGAGTTCGAAACCGGCCAGAGTGTGGTGTGGTGTAGTCCGTGGGGGTCGGGTGGCCCTCCAGTCGTGGCCCCGGTGGTACCCGCGTGTGAGTGTCGTTGGGCGCTGTGGTCGGGAGAGTGCAGACATGCCCACCTTCCGACCCATCACTCCTCGTGCAGCGGCCGTGGCAGCGCTCGCGACGGTGATGCTCCTCTCAGTGCTCCCTGCCGCGACCCTCGGCTACCAGGAACCCCCCGAGGAGACGAAGCAGTCCGAGAAGCAGGTCCTGATGATGGTGAACCAGTACCGCGCCAAGCACGGCCTGGCACCGCTGCGCATGGACTACCACGTACGCAAGGTCGCTCGCGATCGCTCTCGTGACATGCGTGACAAGAACTACTTCGCGCATGGTTCGCCCACCGGCCAGTCCGCGGGCACGATGATGCACAACCGCGGCATCAAGCACTGGGGCTGGGGCGAGAACATCGGCCGCATCTCCTTCCTCGGCTGGGGCGACACCAACCGGGGCATGGTCGACGGCTGGAAGGGCAGCTCCGGGCATAACCGCCTGCTGCTGACCCGCGAGTACAACTACGTCGGTGTGGGCATCGCCCGTAACTCGAGCGTGGCCTACTACACCATGGTGTTCGTCAAGCAGCCCGACCACACGCCGCCCAAGGCCGGCATGGTCGCCTCGAGCACGGGCATCACCGTGGCCTCCGCCGGCAGCGGCACCCGCGCAGTGACCGTGAAGTGGTGGGGCAATGACCGCCCGCTGCAGCAGTACACCGCGGGCCTCAAGGGCTTCAACGCCCAGAAGTGGACCAAGAGCGGCTCGAAGACCTACCGCTACATCACCACCTCGCGGCAGATGACGGTCAACCTCGCCAAGGGCACGCACAAGTTCCGTGTAAAGGCCGTCGACAAGCGCGGGAACCGTGGTTCCTGGCGCTTCCCACTCAAGGTCACCGTCGGTTAGCTACTCTGCCTGCCATGCGATCGCCGGGCCAGGATCACCTGGTCCGGCGATCGGAGTCCCGGGCGGCTCGCGGTCCTAGCGCTGCTCGTGCTGGTCGGGACGGGCGATGCCGCCCAACTCGCGATGCACCTGCACGAAGAGGTTGCCCATCACGCGCGCCGCGGTGGGGAAGGCGTGGATGGTGTCGGCCAGCTGCTCCAGCGGAACGCGCAGCTTGACCGCCAGCACGGCCTCGTGGATCAGCTCGGACGCTCCGGGCCCGCCGATGAAGGCGCCAAGCAGCGTGTGTGTGGCCCGGTCGACGACGATGGTGATGTGGCCCTCGGCCTCGCTGGTGTAGCCCTTGGCCGTGGTGGCCAGGTCGGCCGTGGCCTCGAAGGCGTCGTAGCCGGCCTCCAGCGCCTGTTCCAGCAACAGGCCCACGGAGGCTGCCTCGGGGTCCGTGTAGAGCGCACGGGGGATGGCCCGGTAATCGGGTCGGACGTCCTCGCCATTGGCGATGCGCACGGCCATCTCGCCCTGGTAGTGAGCCAGGTGCGTGTGCAGCTCGGGGCCGGCGGGGTCACCCACGACATAGAGATGCGGTGCCAGCCGGAGCTGGTCGTCGGGACGGGGCATGCGGCCATCGGCATCCAGGGCCACCGTCTCGAGACCCAGGCCGTCCACGGGGATGGCCCGGCCGATGGAGACGAGCACCTCGTGACCCTCCACCGTCGACCCGTCGGAGAGGCCCACCCGGTGAGCGCCGTCCGCGCCGGCGGCTGCATCGACCCGCACCGCGCGGACTCCCGTGCGCACCGTCACGCCGTCTCGCTCCAGGGCCGCCTGCGCCAGCGCTGAGTTGCGGGCGTGGTCGCGCGCGAGGATGCGGGGGTTGGAGTCGATGAGTGTGACGGGCACGCCATATCGGGCGTAGGCCTGGGCCAGCTCGGTGCCGGTGGGACCGCCGCCCATGACGATGAGCGAGCGCGGCAGCTCGCGGCTGCCGGTGCCCTGGCGGTTGTCCCAGTAGTCGATGGTGTCGAGACCCACGATGTCAGGTATGCGCGAGTGCGAGCCCACTGCGATGATCACGTCCCGGCCGTGCAGGACTCGCTCGCCGCCATCGGTCAGGGCTACGCGGACCGTGCCCGGGCCGTCGAGTCGGGCGGTACCGCGGATCGGCTCCGCGCCCACGGCGCGGTAGCGGGCCTCGTGGTTGGCGTCCGATGGGTAGTCGATCTCCTCGCGGCTGACCATCCAGTCGCGGAAGGCGGAGGCCTTCTCCCAGGGATAGTCACCGCCGGCATGGTGGACCGCAGCGGCGTGCAGCAGCGACTTCGAGGGCATGCAGGCCCAGAACGCGCAGGAGCCGCCGTAGAGATCGCGGTCGATGAGGGCCACCGTCTGGCCCGTCTCGCGGGCCAGCTCCATGGCCGCTTCGCCGGCCGCACCGGCGCCGATGATGACGAAGTCGAAGGTGTCTTGGGGGTCGGTCACCTGAGTCTCCCTCGCGGTGGTGGTCAGGCGTGGTCGTTGAGCTGTCGTGTCATCGCTCCGTGGAACGCGGCCATGACTGGCGATCCACGGAGCACGAACATGATGTCCTCGACGCCGCTGGCTCGATGTGTGCTGAGCCACGCTCGGACCGCGGAGAGTGCCACATGCGCAGCCTCGTCGAGCGGGTAGCCGTAGACCCCGCAGCTGATGGCCGCGAAGGCGACCGAGCGGGCGCCGGCCTCGGAGGCACGGTCGAGGGAGGCGGAGTAGGCGCCCGCGAGCAGGGTGGCTTCGTCGTGGTCACCGCCCCGCCAGACCGGTCCCACCGCGTGGACGATCCAGCGGGGCGGGCAGATCCCCGGCACTCGTGATGACGGCCGAGCCGGTGGGGCAGCCGTCGTAGCGCCGACGCAGCTCCGCCATGACCGTGGGGCCGGCGGTCGCGTGGATAGCCCCATCGACGCCTCCGCCGCCCGCGAGAGCACTATTGGCGGCGTTGACGATGGCATCCACACTGACCTGCGTGATGTCGCCTGCCAGCAAGCTCACACGTGTGCCGTGCCAGCGTGCCTGCGTGCCCTTCTCGGCTGTGTCCATCGCGCGAGTGTGGAGCAGCCGCCCGTGCTGAGGCAACCGGCATGAGTGGCGAGGCCGCCACGGTGAGTCACGAGCGCCCGTCGCCCCTGGCCATGGCCGGCTGGATCGCATTCGCGATGTTGCTGGTCTACGCGGTCCTCTTCGGCGGCGGCTACATCGGCATCAACGATCCGCGCTGGCATCTGCTCAGCCTCACCCTCATCAGCGTCGCGCTCGTGGTTTGGGCGCTCGTCGCCTGGCGGGATCCGCGCTGGCGGCCGGGCACGGCCATCTGGCCTGCGCTGGTGGTGCCACTGGCCTCGCTCGGACTGAGTACCGCGCTCTCGCCCTACCCACGACTGGGTATCGAGTACCTGGCCTGGGCGGTCCTGCTCGTGGCGCTGTACCTGCTGCTGGTGCGGATCCTCGGCACGGGGACAGTGCGCGCCCGCATCGGTGGACTCGCGCTTGTCCTGGGGCTCGCTATGGGCGTCTTCTATCTCACGCTCGTAGCCATCCTGTGGCTCGATTGGTGGGGCCTGCTGGGCCGGTTCGCCGTGCCACCACTGCGGCCGGGTCACGTCGGACTGCCCTTCGGTGGC
>CAYZDQ010000219.1:0-4941 GCA_964476955.1 uncultured Anaerolineaceae bacterium | reverse complement strand
GGATCTGAGCACAGAATGGCTGGCGAGGAAGGATTCGAACCTTCAATCCCCTGATTCAGAGTCAAGAGCGCCCGAGCGGCGTGCTAGCCAGCGTGGGCCATGGTGCGCAGCGCGCTCAGTTGGGTGATCTACCTGAGGGGTGGAGTGCCCGGACCGAGTACCTGCTGCTTGCGAATCGCGAGGACGTCCTGCCAAGGTCACGCCCACAGCGTCGAGATGGGCGCCGCCACCAGCCGGTCGCCGAGGGAGTACGTTCGCGGACCGGTGTGCAACACGACTCCTGCAACGAACGCTTCCTGGTAGCAATCCCGGAGCGCAGCGAGATGCCGCGCGCTATCGGGCCCTGGGGATGCGTCAGCTTTGACTTCCAGGCCGACGAGCCGCCCGCCGGCCAGCTCAGCTAGGAGGTCGATCTCCAGCCGTCCCTCTCTTTGGCGCACGTGATAGAGGCGCGGCCGAGCGTTCGTGACGGTGAGTTCGGCTCGGAGTTGGGCGAGTACGAACGTGTCGAGCAGGCGACCGAGCAAGTCGCCATTCCGCATCACCAGATCGACATCAAGGCCGAGCACGGCAGTCGCGACGGCTGGATCGATGACATAGCGCTTCGGTGACAGGATCAGTCGCTTCAGCCGGTTCGACGTCCATGCTGGGACCGATTCGACCACGAGGAGGTTGGTCAGTAGGCGCTCGTAGGCGAGACCGGTCTTCCGGTTGATGCCCGCGCCCTCCAGGATGGTGGCATCTCGCACGATCCCGGCCGTATTAAGCGCGTAGGCTTCGAGGTATCGGCGCAGCCGAACAGGGTCTCGCCCTCCGTCGACCTGTTCGGCGTCCCGGGTCAGCAGATGGTCGACGTAGCTCTCAAGCCATCGGCGCCTGGCCTCCGTTCCGAAGCGCAGCGCTGGCTCAGGGAAGCCACTTCGAAGCAGCAGTTCCACGTAGCCGCGAAGGTCCGGAGTGTCGTCGGCGGCCTTGAGGTCTGACTCGGACGCGACACGATCGAGGAGGGGTTCGTGCGTCGTCAGGCTGAGCTGCTCGCGCACAGTCATGCCGAACAGTGGGATGCGGGTAAGGCGACCAGTCCCAGGCCAGAGCTCTCCTTCGAGGTCGCCTCGAACAGAGCCAGTCACGATGACACGACCCGGCCGCGGGTCATCATCTACGGCACGCTTGACGGCACCGATGACACCAGGGACGACCTGCCACTCGTCGAGCAGGACGGGTTCAGCCAGATCGCGGAGTGCGGCATCTGGGTCAGCGCGGAAGGCCACAGCCTCCGCACTGCGGTCGAGGCGAACGATCGTCGCCGCGTGACGTACAGCTGTGGTGGTCTTTCCCGATGCTCGCGGCCCAGTGAGGAAGAGCGCCGGAAGCTCCTCCAGCATCTCCGAAAGCGTGTCGTCGATGAGCCGTGGTCGGTAGCCGGTCATGCCGTGACGATACCACTTTCGCACACCAATCGATACCTATTTCGCACCTGTAGCAGTACTGCTTTCGCGCATGTTCCGATATCGCAGCGAGTACACGCCTGAACCGGCGAGTGCCAGGCCACCCGTCGTGGCTTCTCGAAGACTCTCACGGGATCGTGCGAGTCAGTCGCCGGCCACCAGTGGCCAGTGGGCCCTGACGGTGATTTGATCCTCGCTCTCCACGGGTCCGGACTTCTTCGTGACGACTCGATCCCTAGCTTCGCTGGAAGTCTGACCGACTGTGCGAGCACCGGCCCCCACGAGCTCGCGCGCCTCGCCGAGCGCCTCGCGGATCGCCGCGTCGAGCGTCGCCGCGGTCGGCACGCCCACGAACGGTGTCACCTTGTGAGCACCTTCGGTCTCGACCCAGTCGAGCATCATGCCGGGCGCGGTGAGCACCACCGGGATGTCGGGGTAGAGCTCCCGGAGCTCCTCGATGAGGCGCCGACCCCCGTCACTCTCGGTCGTGGCCCACACGTCGTAGACGAGGACATCGGCGCGCTCCACGGCCGGGCAGGGCTCACCCCTCATCACCGGACAGGCGGACTTCCTGGGGCCCGCGCACTGCTCGACGTCATAGCCCAGGCGACGCAGGGAGGTGGCCTCCGCCTCAGCGAGTCCGGCGTCGTGATGGACGACCAGGACCCGTTCCTTCTGTTCCGATCCCATCATGTCTCCCAGCGCCGGCCGCGACCTTCGCGCGGCTTCGATAGCTACCGGGGTTGTACTGCCATATGTCACATCCGACAAGGGCCGTATGGCCTAAGCGTCCGAGGCGACTGCGCCAACGGTTGCCATATGGCCCGCGCGGGGAGCGGGCGCCAGACGAGGGTGATGATGACGACGCTGGTCTGCAGACCAGCGAGGTTCGGGGCCCCGCTGGCGGGCCTGATGAGGCAGGACGCTCGGACGCTGTGGTCGTTGGGAGGCACGCGGACAGAATGCGCCATCCCTGGAGGCCACCGCGGTCACATCATGGTGCGCGCGAGGTACTCGACCGACGCCGCTACTCCTCGATCGCTCCGCCGCCTCCGCGTTGCTGACCCCCCCCGCCATGAACCTCGACAGTACCCAGACCCGCCGTGCTCCCTGACCCACATCGTGATCGCCTCCTTCATGTCCGGAGACCGACGTGGCCACTGGCCATTCGGGCCGACAGATGCGCTGAGCAAAGACACGGCGGCGCCGTTCCTTGACGCGCGGTGGGAGAATCAACTCCTCGGGTCGTCGAGGAGCCTCGGCTGAGACCCGAGGGAGCAAGAGTAGGCGCTCGATGGCTGTTCGGACCCCTTTCCCGGCGAGCGTGCTGCGGTCGCCGTCGCTATACGCGGCGTGCACCTGCACCCACTCGGTCGACTGCGACTGTGGCTGCCACGACCTTAACTGCGACCCTACCAAGGACACCTGTCACCACGACTTCCTGCCCGATGATGGCGGCCTCGCCCGCTGGGGCTGCCCCGAGTGCACCCCGGGTCAGGGCGCGGCGCACTACCTGGGCTGCGAGTTGATGGGCTGGAACGTCCCCGTCGAGGGGCTGCCACCCGACTAGCGGCGCGTCCAACTGTGATGCACCTCCACAGGGTGAGCCGTCGCCTCATCGGAGGTCGTGGCGGTGGGTGCGCCGACACGGGCCGCGCAGTCCGTCATGGCAAGCCGCACCGTGCGGCTCGCTGGGCACCGCCGATCCGGCGGCCGCTCCCGCCACCATCCGGTGATGTTGTCGGTCACCAAGTCGTGGCGAGAAAAGCCCTGCATACGGTCAAGAGACGCGGGTCGAGCGTCATCGCTAGTCGGTCGCGGGCTCCACGATGCGGATGATGCCGCGGATGGCCTCCGGGTCGGTCTCGCTGTAGATGACGTACTCGCCGGGCGGCAGCCGCCGGACCACGATGAGCTTCGCCTCGCCGGGAGCGACGAGGTCAGTGCTTGATCTGGTGACCGTCTCGAAGGTCAGGCTCTGGTCGTCCGAGGTCTCGTTGCGGAAGGACAGGACCAGCGTCACCGCCGAGCCCTCGACGACGGTCTCGATCGGATCGAACATCGCCGGCTCTCCAGCGGCCACGATGGTGATCCGCTCTAATGTCGGTTCGCCGGGTGCCGGCCCCTCGCTTGATGGCGCGATCGGCGCACAGGCGTCGAGATCGAACTCGGCGTCGATGTCCAGGCGGCCCGGGGAGCTGGCCAGGTCGATCGTCGCGGCCCCGGTCTCCTGGTCGATGGCGATCAGCACCGCACCGTCCTCGGCGATGCTCGCGTAACAGGGTTCCAAGGCAAGTGGCGCCGTCACGAGCAGGTCGTCCACCACGAAACGGCGCAGCCGGTCGGATCGGGCCGGGGCCAAGGGCAGCCGTGCCACGACCTCCATGAGCGCGGTCAGCACGGCGTCCACATCGGCCCCGAACACGTCCGTCTGGAGCAGCTCGAAACCGAAGCGCACTCCGGCATCCTCGCTCCCGGCGCCACCGAGCGTAACAGCCGGCGCCTCGACGATCGAGGCGCGTGGCGCCCAGCCCAGCCAATCACCGCTGTCGCGCTCGACCCTGAAGGTGAAGCCGATGTCCTGCAGCTCGCGGCGGAGCTCATCACCGCTCGGCCAAGCGACCCTGCCGTCCGGCGGCGAGTCCGGGGTGGGCGGCTCCGGACTCTGGTCCTGTGCGCTCGCCGGGATAGCCAGCGTCACGGTCAGGAGGGCGATGAGGATGGCGAAGCTGATCGGTCGGCTCATGCCAGCTGAAGGCTAGCAGCCGGACGTCACGCCTCGCGACATCGCGCAGCGATCAACCGGCCCGTACTGGTAGCCCAGCGTCACGCGCTCGCCGCTGAGGCGAGCATGCCGAGTAGCCGTCCTTGGCGAGTTTGCGAGCGTCCTTCTCGAACTACTTCCGCGCGCCATCCAACGACTTACCCACGTAGATCCGCGTCAATGAGCAGCACTATGGCGAGTTCGTGTGGGTCAGCGAGGTGCAGCGAGCCTCGATCCCTGGCTGGAGCCCGGGGCCGATCCCACGGCCTACCCCTCGGCGGGCAGGGGTTCGGGTGTCTCGGCGATCGTGAGCCACTTCGACGCGATCGCAGGGCCGTCGTCGCCCGGCAGCTCCTGCCGACGGCGGCGCAGCACAAAGACGGCATCGCCAGCGTCGAACAGGTAGGCCGTGCTGTACTCGTGAAACTGTTCAGTGATTCCGCGGGTGATCGCCGCGGTCCACAACGGTGGCCACGAGCCATCACCCGAGTGCCTCGCGCACTGCTCGCGTGAGCGCGTCCTGCGTGTAGGGCTTGTCCAGCAGGGCGTGGTCGGCGAGCCCGGTGGCAGGGATCTCACCCGGCTCGGCATAGCCCGAGGTGAGGAGGATGCGGAGCCTCGGGTAGCTGGTGCGTAGACGCTCGGCCAGCCGAGGCCCCGGGAGGTCCGGCAGGACCACGTCGCTGAAGAGCAGGTCGATGGGACCCTCGGCGGTCTCGGCGAGGCCCA
>CAYZDQ010000218.1:0-4955 GCA_964476955.1 uncultured Anaerolineaceae bacterium | reverse complement strand
AGAGGCCTTGCCACCATCGGTACCGGTGATTTGATGACGCCGTCGTCAACTGCCCGCGGCCAGGAACCTCGTCGCGATTCTCCGGGCAGCCACAGATGAGGCGGGAACGTGCCCATGCCGCATCGCATAGATGTCGTCCATCTTCCAAGAGGGAGCCGCCGGTACGGCGAGCGAGGCCAGACCCTGGTCGAGTTCGCCATGGTCATCCCTCTGCTCATGGTCATGCTCATGGCCACCCTCGAGTTCGCCCTGGCGCTCAACGCCTCGCTAGCGGTGAACCGGGCCTCGCAGCACGGCGCGCACATCGCGGCCTCCGCGGGCAACCTGCTCGGGGCCGACTGCCTCATCCTCTCGAGCATCGAGGGCGACATGGGCGTGCCCAACGACCCCTCCAACATCACCGAGGTCACCATCGAGCGCACCCCGCTCGCGGGCAATCTCATCTATGCCAGCCAGAAGTGGGGCCGCTTCGGCGAGACGGACTGCACCATGCCGGACGGCTCGACCCTGAAGGTGCCGTACACGCGCCAGATCAATGCCTATCCGGAAGCTGAGCGCTGCACGGTCCTGAAGGGCTGCCCCACGATGACGCCGCCGCGCTCGACCGTGGACAACATCGGCGTCGCGGTCAAGTACACCCACAGCTGGTTCACGCCGCTGCAGGGTGCGCTCGACCTGATCGTGCCGGACTCCGGTAGCGGCAGCACCAGCGGTGGCTGGGCCTTCGAGCAACGCAACATCTTCCGCATCGAGCCGACGCTGTGATGGGCCTCCGTCGCAGTCGCCGCGAGCGCCAGCGAGGCCAGGGCCTGGTCGAGTTCACGCTGGCCGTGCCCGTGGTCGTGCTCATCCTTCTGAGCGTGGCCGAGCTGGGCCTCGCCTTCGGCAACGTCAACACCGTGGGCTACGGCTCGCGTGAAGGTGCCCGTGTGGGCTCGGCCCTGGCCACCGGCGGCGTCACCGACTGTTCGGGGGGCAGTGATCCCACGCTCGTCGACGCCACGCTCGTCAGCGCCGTCCAGCGCATCCTCAAGTCGCCCGGCTCCGGCATCGACATCTCCAAGGTCCAGGAGATCCGCATCTTCAAGGCCACTTCCACGGGTGGTGAGACATCGGGTCGCGTCAACGTCTGGCGCTACACCGGTGAGCGCACTGGCCCGGAGGTGGACCCCGGTCCTGGCTCGGCGTACATCGACTTCAACCTCTTCGGCTCCAACTCGTGGCCGGCCTGTTCGCGTGACAACTCGGCCTCGACGCCCGACTCCATCGGCGTCACCGTCAAGTACCGCTACGACTTCACCAGCCCCATGCCGGCGGTCATCAATGCCATCGCCGGGGGCGCGGTCTCGATGACCCTGACCGAGACCACGATCATGTCCCTCAACCCTTCGATCTGAGCGTGCCATGAACTACTTGCGAGACCGTCTCGATGCCCTTCTGAATCACTTCCGCGTCGCCCGCCTGCGGCCCATCCGGGTGCGCACGCGTGAGCGTGGCCAGGTTCTGCCGATCTTCGTGATCATGTCCGTGGTGCTCCTCGGCGGCGCCGCCCTGCTCACCGACGTGGCCTGGTGGTGGGTCAACGAGCAGCGCATGCAGCGTGCCGCCGACGCGGGCGCCCTGGCCGGTGCCATCCACCTGCCGGGCAACCAGGCGCTGGCCTATCAGCGTGCGTTGGCCGAGACGGCCAAGAACGGTTACACCAACGGCATCAACGGTGTCTCGGTCACGCCCAAGCGCGACCCGGGCGATCCGCGCAAGCTCATCGTCGACATCGACGGCCCGGTAGGCTCGCACTTCGCCGGTGCCCTCTGCTGGGAGGGCGGTCCCTGCCTGCGCCAGGTCGATGTCGGTGTCACCGGCGCGGCCAGCTTCGTCCTGCCGGTGCCCATGGGCAGCCCCCAGAACTACTACGGCGTGGGCTTCCTCAAGGACGTGGTGCAGACGACCTCGACCGAGCAGGATGATACGAACTGGAACAGCCCCAGCGGCTACCCCAGCGGGCAGTGGTCGAACCCGGTTGGTGCCTACACCAATGGCTATACCACCGAGAACAGCGATGGGCACAAGCAGTCCTGGTCGGGCTTCCGCTTCCTCAACGAGATTCCCAGCAGTGCCAGCATCGACGGCATCCGCGTGCGCACACGCTATGTGGCGGTCGAGGGCAGTGGTTCCTACAGCGACTGCAAGATCGGTGCGCGTCTCTCCTGGGACGGCGGTTCCAGCTGGTCCGACACCGTCGACGTCGAGAGCATGACCCAGAGCAACGCCGACTACTACCTCGGCTCCGCTACGAGTACCACCGACTGGGGCGCGCACAGCTGGACGCGCAACGACCTCTCCGATGCCAACTTCCGCATCCAGCTCGAGTGGGATGAGAGCGGTGCCAACTGCGCCGCCACCCGCAGCGTGCGTGTGGGCGAGATCGAGATCCTCGTCGACTACACCTACACCGCCACCACCAGCACGGTGCAGGAGGTGCCGGTGCTCGATCCCAACGGCAGCGCGCTCGCGCCGCACGGCTTCTGGGGGGCCCTCCAGAGCCAGGGCGCGCCCAACATCCAGGGCGATGCCTACATGACCTACTACGACACGCGCACCTCGCGCGGAAACGGCGACTACGCGCCGGACGGCTACTACCAGTACGAGATCGAGTTCCCGGCCGGTTCGAGCGGTGGCTCGGTGTGGCTCTTCGATCCCGGCTTCTGTCACGTGGACAGCAACAAGGGCACCGGCGAGTACTACGTCATCGGCGGCTCCAACGGCTCCTCGAGCTACAACCCGGTGAGCACGTTCTACGACCTCTACGACACGCGCAACACGCCCTATGACGTGACCGACGACACACGCATCTACAGCTCCGGCACCGACTACCGACGGCTGCGGCTGCGCGATACGGTGCTCGACGCCTCCAACCCGGTCAGCGCCTCACCCTGCGACGACCTGGTCTGGCACAACGACTGGGTGCGCATCGCCAACGGCCTGACCGGCGGACACAAGTACCGGCTGCACACGTACTCGACGGACCCGGGCAGTCCTAACGACCAGCGCAGCTCCACCGGCCTCAACGCCTTCGCCATCTACGCCCAGGCCAACGGCGGTACGCCGCGCGTGCACGGCCTCGGAGCCATGGAAGCCTACGTGCGACTGCCCGGCGGCCGCTCCTCCGAGTTCTACCTGGCCCAGATCGACGCCGAGCATGCGGGCAAGACGATGGTCATCAACCTCTGGGATCCAGGCGATACAGGCCGCCTCGCGGCCAACCTCCAGATCCTGCGGCCCACCGGCACGTCCTACCAGGCCACGACCTTCAGCCACAGCGCGACGCGCAACTCGTACAACGCCTCGAGCTGCCAGAACCGCAGCGGCACCAACGTCAGCTCGGTCACGACGAACACGGGCGGCACCAGCCTCTACAACGGCTGCTGGCTGACCATAGAGATCCCGCTGCCCATCGACTACGACGCGCCGCACCCCTCGTCAGACTCGGTCACCTCGGAGGGTGGCTGGTGGAAGATCCGCTACAACATGAGCGGCTCCTCCAACGACTACTCCACCGACCTCACCACCTGGCAGGTCGAGCTCCGCGGCAACCCCGTCCACCTCGTCCTCAACTGAGCCTCGACCCGAGCGCAGCTCGCGTTTGTTTGAGCCGGTTCGGCCTTCCGTCGACTCGTAGGGTGTAAGGGGGCGCACCACGAGGTAGGTCGGACCGATGGACCGGGGACTGGTCATCAGGGCTCAGGAGGGGGACCGAGCGGCGTTCGCCGAGCTCGCGGTCGCCGTGGGTGACCGGCTCCACGCTGTGGCCTATCGCATGCTTCGCGATGCCAGCCTGGCCGAGGACGCGTCGCAGCAGGCCCTGATGCAGGCGTGGACGCAGCTGCCCAAGCTACGCGACCCGGATCGCTTCAGCGCTCGGTCGGAGTCAAGTGCCTGATGGAGTCAGGCCAAGGCGACCCGTGGGGCAGGGGACCCACGGGTTGGCGAGGCCCTGCCTGCCTGCTGGCTGGCCGTTCGGGTCTAATTCCGATAAGATAGGTCAGGATTAGCCCCGCTCCCTCGGGGAGAGTCTCAGGAACGCCTCCACGGACGCGTGTCGAGTCCAGTGATGGGCACCAGCGCAGAGCCGGGGCGGACCCCCAAGTGCCCGCTCAGGCGGACCTTCAGAACCGACTTCGATGCCTCCAGGAGGCCACATGGTCAGCCAGCCAGAGATCAAGGACCGTCGAGCCGAGTACGGCTTCCACGACGATATCGTCTACCTCCATGAGGCCAAGCGCGGACTCACCCGCGCCACGGTCGAGGAGATCAGCGCCATCAAGGGTGAGCCCGGCTGGATGCTCGAGCATCGCCTGCGCGCCTTCGATCATTGGCTCAAGCGCCCCATGCCCACGTGGACCGAGGGGCTCGACAAGATCGACTACGACAACATCATCTACTACCGCAAGCCTTCCGAGCGCGAAGAGAAGTCGTGGGACGACGTACCCGACCAGATCAAGGACACCTTCGAGAAGCTGGGCATCCCCGAGGCTGAGCGGGCCTTCCTCGCTGGTGTCGGCGCACAGTACGACTCGGAGGTGGTCTACCACTCGGTCAAGGAGGAGTTGAGCAAGCTCGGCGTCGTCTTCATGGGCACCGATCAGGCGCTCAAGGAGTACCCGGAGATCTTCAAGGAGCACTTCGGGACCGTGGTGCCGCCGGAGGACAACAAGTTCTCCGCGCTCAACAGCGCGGTTTGGTCGGGCGGTTCGTTCGTGTACGTGCCGCCGGGGGTGGAGGTGCCGCTGCCGCTGCAGGCGTACTTCCGCATCAACGGCGAGAACACCGGCCAGTTCGAGCGCACGCTCATCGTGGTCGACGAGGGTGCCTCGGTCCACTACATCGAGGGTTGCACCGCGCCGATCTACGCCACCGAGTCGCTCCATGTGGCCGTCGTCGAAGTCATCGCCAAG
>CAYZDQ010000217.1:0-4984 GCA_964476955.1 uncultured Anaerolineaceae bacterium | reverse complement strand
CTGCTGGTTGTGATCGCGATCCTCGCGCTCGTCGTCACGAGCCTCGCGCTCTTCGCCCTGCGGCCGACCGCTGCGCCGGTGGCGCCGGGAGCGAGCCCATCGCCATCGGCGTCACCACGGCCGACCACGCACCCGGCCGACGCATCGGTCCTGGGGGCGATGAGCGCCGACCTGTGGAAAGGATCCGATACCGACTTCTCCACCGCCCTGGAGGTGTACGCGGAGGATGCGGTCCACTCCACGTTGTGGCTCGACGAGGAGGTGCGCATGCAGGGCGCGTTCGGTATCTGGAGTCAGATGCGCCGTTCAGAGCCCATCGAGGGCTCCACTGCAGAGGATTGGATCCGCCTCCCGGATCGCGGCCAAGGCGTGCGTCGCTACTTCAACTACAGGCCCGTGTTGGGCGGGATCTCCTGTGTCGTCTGGATCGAGGACGAGCAGATCACGCGCCACGACTGCATCCTGCCCATCTCGTCCGAACTCGATCTCGATGCGCCGACCAGCAGCGATCTGTGGCAGCCGGTCGACACCAACATGGACCCGGCGGTGGTGGCCGCGCGCGAGCAGCTGACATCGGCGCTGCTGGAGGGCATGGCGGCCCGCGACCTCGATGCGCTCGGCGAGATCGTGGCGCCCGATGTCGTCCACCACGTGCTCAGCGCCAACCAGGCCTACACCGTCGAGGGCTTCACCGACTGGGCCAGCATCATGACCAGCAGCTCACCCTCCACGATGGCCATCGTCGACCTGCCGGCCCCGGAAGGCGAGCTCCGCTGGGCCGACTACTCGAACGTCGGGACGGGCACACTCTGCGTCTTCTGGGCACACGAGGGCCGCATCACGCGGCAGGACTGCGTGGTGCCGGGTAGCACGTCGGTCCCGACCTCTCGCATGGCCGGCATCCCGCTCGAACCGTCGAGCAGTCCGGACGGAACGTAGCCCAGCACACAGCGCCGGCAACAGGAGGGGGTCAGTCTCCCTGCACGGTCCGACCGGGAGCGTCGACCCAGGGCCCTCTCCCCCCTTACTCCCTCCGCCCCGGTCGGGCCTTCATCTACTCGTCGGAGCCGTCTTCCTCGGCCATGTCGTCGTCGGCCATGTCGTCGTCGGCCATGTCGCCGTCGGCCATGTCGTCGCGGCTGAGGAAGAGCTGCCACTCGAGGTCGCCGCTGTCCTCGACCGAGACCACGATCGGCGCGGTGGGCATGGTCACGCCGAACGAGGTGAAGTCGACCGGCAGCGTGCCGACCACGACGACCACGTCACCTGCGCGCTGGCCCTGCAGGTCGAGGGTCACGTCCTGGCTGACGTCGCGGATGGTGACGGTGCCCGGCACCGAGGCACTGAAGGGCTCGCCGTCGGCGGGCACGGCTCCGAGGTCCACTGGCTCGCTGGAGGCGAAGGTGGCGGTCGGGAACTCGCCCGTGCCGAGGGCGCGCTGGATGGCATCGTCGCGCCGGGGCTTGTCGCTGATGATGCCGGTGAGGTCGGCCTCGATGACGGCGCTCTCGATGACAGAGCCAGAGGCATCGAGCAGCCCGTTCACGAGCGGTGTGCGCCCTACAGCCTCGAGGTCACCGCCGGGGCTGAGCACCTCCGCCACGCGGAAACCGACCCATGAGGAGCTGAAGTCGTCGAAGTCGCCGATGGTCGTGTCGACCGCCCACGTGCCGTCGATGCCGTCTGCCGCGACCTCGTCCTGGGCGCTGACCGTTCCGGCGCCGACGATGAAGGCAGCACCGAGCGCGAGCGCGGCGGCGGGGAGGAAGTGCCTGCGCAGGGGCTGCTGGGCAGTACGGGTCATGACCATGCTCATGGGTTCTCCTGTGGGTGGCGTCAGAGACGCGCAGGATAGCCGCCATGTGTGACGTTGACATCAACGGCATGTAAGCCGGTCGCGAGCACCCAGGGCGACGCCAGGCGAGCAGTCGGGTGCGCGGGGCGAACGGTCGGTCCACGGATCTCGCTGCTGCTCCACCCTTGCCACGCAGCGGGCGATCACGACCGGTAGGCGAGCGGCGGCCGAGACCCCTTCCCGTCGAGCGGCATGGGCAGCACGAACGTCCGTGGAGCGGCTGGAATCGCCGCACTCCACCCTCGCCACGCAGCCGGGTACGTGGCCACGAGGCACTCCGGGCGGCCGTTGGGACGCCAACTGGTCGGCACTGGCCCGTTCAACGGCAAGCCGCGGAGTCGTAGCGCTGCTGGGGTCGTGGCGACCGTGGGATCGTCGCGGGAACGGCCGCGCGCTAGCCTCTTCTTCGTCGGCGGCGGGGGATCTCCGGTCTCGGTCGCACGAGCAGGTCGGTCGACCACGGCGACGACGGCGGCAGGATCAGCTCACACAGGCCCAAGACGTAGGGCTCGTACATCTCGCGCAGCTTCGCGAACTCGGTCCAGGCCTCGTCCAGGTCCTCCACCACAGGCACATCGTCGGCCACCAGTCGCTCGACCTCGGCATCGAAGTCCGCGCGCGTGAGCAGGGTGTAGTGCTCGTCATCCCCGTCGGGTCGGACGAAGAAGAAATGCGCGATGCTCCCGAGCGCCTCGGTACCGGAGCGATAGGTCATCTCGGCGCGGATGGAGAAGGGTGCTGCCACCAGCGTGTTGCGCAGGGCGGCAGCGTCGAGCACGGCCGTGGCCGCGGTCAGCCACGAGCGGTTGACGCGGGGAGAGCGGTAGAAGTTGAGTGAGGGCTCCGACGTGTGCGTCTCGCCGAGCGTGATGAACCAGTGGCCCCAGTCCACCCACATCTCGTCGAGCCGGGCCGTGTCTGCCACGCGTGTGAGGTGCAACACGAGGTCGGGGCCGTGAGCCACGCCACCGGACTTGATGTTCACGTCCGCGACGATCACCTCACGCCGGGAGAAGAGCCCGTAGATCGTGGGCAGGTACGAGATGAGGAGGGCCACGATGAAGAGGCCGAGGACCGCCGCTATCACCGATAGCAGGTCATGGACGGGCGACTCGGGCGCGGCGAAGCCGAGGGTGGTGAAGGACGAGCCGGCCAGCACCGCGGCCTCGCGGAGTCCGGTGTCTCCGGTGGCCCCGAAGAGCAGCGTGAAGCCGAGGATGATGCCCGCGGCCCAGGCCGCCGCCATCGTCAGCAGGCCCAGCGGCGCATGCGCCCCGAGCACGGTCTCGCGGTCGATGTAGCGGGTGCGCTTGGCGACGCCCGCGAAGAAGCTGCGGAAGCCGAGGAAGATGGCGCGAGTCACCGGATCGAAGGCTGCACGTGGCATCACCACGGTGCGGAAGGCCGAGGCCAGCGACACGAAGACGAGCGCGAAGCCCACGAAGAAGGTGAAGCCTGAGACGATCGGGTCCATCACCCCAGAGCGTGCCATGTCCGCGGTCATGGCGGGGAGCGATACCGTAGGACGACACCCCATAGGAGGATGCACATGGCGCGACTCGAACCCCTCGCACTCGACCAGGTCGACGGCCTCGAAGAGGTGGAGCTCACCTACCAGCGCACGCTCGGGTTCGTGCCCAACGGGCTGCGCATCATGGCCCGTCGACCGGAGATCGTGAAGGGCTTCATCGCGCTGCGGCGAGCCGTGCTCGACCCTGCGTCGGGGACGGTACCAGCCGAGCTGAAGAACCTCTGCGCCCATCTCGCCAGCCGCACCCACGGCTGCATGTACTGCCAGGCACACGCGCTGCAGGGCGCCGGGCGAGCGGGCGCCGAGCAGGCTCGGCTCGAAGCGGTCTGGGAGTTCCGCACGAGCGACCTCTTCAGCGAGCCTGAGAAGGCCGCCCTTGACTTCTCGGTGAAGGCAGCATCGGTGCCCAACGGGGTCGCCGACGAGGACGTCGAGCGCATGCGCAAGCACTGGGACGAGGGCCAGATCGTGGAGATCCTCGCAGCCGTCTCGCTCTACGGCTTCCTCAACCGCTTCAACGACTCGATGGCCACGCCCCTCGAGGAGGGTTCAGCGGCGTTCGCCGAAGAGACCATCGGCGAACAGGGCTGGACGCGCGGCAAGCACGCCTGAGCGAGGATCAGGCGGGGGGCTGATGGCTCGTCATGGGGCCCTCTGTCACGTGCCCGACGTGGTCCAGGCCGGCCTGGCTGGGCTTGGGGCGCGACATCTCCTCCTCGGTCTGATCCGACTCCAGCGCGCCGGTCATGATCGCGACGGCGTCGGCCATGGTGTGGGACTCCGGTGTCACCACCGCGACACGTCGGCCCAGACGGTGGATATGGATGCGGTCGGCCACGTCGAACACATGCGGCATGTTGTGGCTGATGAGGATGACCGGGATGCCCCGATCGCGGACGTCGCGGATGAGCTGGAGCACCTTGGCCGATTCCTTCACGCCCAGGGCCGCGGTCGGCTCGTCCATGATGATGACCCGCTGGCCGAAGGCCGCGGCGCGGGCGACGGCTACCCCCTGGCGCTGACCGCCGGAGAGCGTCTCCACGGCCTGGCCCATGTCCTGGATCGTCAGTAGCCCCAGGTCGGACATCTCCTTGCGCGCCGATTCGCGCATACCGCCGAGGTCGAGCATGCGGAAGACCGACCCGAGGATGCCTAGCTTGCGCGTCTCACGGCCCAGGAACAGGTTGGTGCCGATGTCCAGAGCCGGACATACCGCAAGCGTCTGGTAGACGGTCTCGATACCGGCGGCCTGCGAGTCACTGGGCGAGTGCAGATGGACCAGCTCGTCGTTGATGTACATCTCGCCGCTGTCGGGGATGACGGCGCCGCTGAAGCACTTGATCAGTGTCGACTTACCGGCACCGTTGTCGCCGATGACGCCGAGCACCTCGCCGGGGTAGAGCTCGAGGTTGGCATGGTCGAGTGCGACGACGCGACCGTAGTGCTTGACCAGACCCTTGGCCTGGAGAACGGGTCGGATGTCCGTGTTGCTGGCGACGGCGGTCAATTGCTCACCCTCCGGACCCACTGGTCCAGGGCGACGAACACGATGACGAGCACGCCGATCGTGAAGCCCTGCCAGAGCGGGTCGAACTTGA
>CAYZDQ010000216.1:0-4998 GCA_964476955.1 uncultured Anaerolineaceae bacterium | reverse complement strand
GGGGCCAGGTCGTGTCTCTACGGGGCTAGGTCGTGCCTCCAGGAGGGGCCGATCTGCCGCGTGGCGGGCAGACCTGTCAAGGCTTGCCGCTGCGTGGCACGGAAAGGGCGTGTCAGGCCTTGGGTGACCCGCAGTACGCGCGCCCAGGTCGCGATCGCCCGCGGCGCGGCAGGTGCCAGAGCCCGATCGCTGGCCCAGGTCGCGATCGCCCGCGGCGCGGCAGGTGCCAGAGCCCGATCGCTGGCTCGAAGGTCGACTTCGCCCGCGGCGCGGCAGGTGCCAGAGCCCGGGATGGCCGGGCGGCAAGTGCCAGAGCCCGGATGGCCGCACGGCAGCACCGGGCCCAACGCCTGACCGGCGCCAGACCCAGCGCCGAGACTAGCCGGTGTTCTGGAGGCCGGCGGCCACGCCGCTGACGGTCAGTTGCACCAGCCGCCGCAGCTCCTCGCGGCCGGGATCGTCGTCTGGCATCGCGCGCAGTCGTTCGAGCAGCATGACCTGCATCTCACTGAGCGAATCGACGTACGGGTTGCGCAGCGTGATCGAGCGCTGCAGCGACGGCGCCGCGTCCAGCAGCCGCTCGCGGCCGCAGATGCGCAGCACCGCGGCCACGGTGCGCTCGTACTCGGACGAGATGAGCTCCCAGATCCGGTCGGCATCGGGTGCTGGCGCGAGGTCCGCATAGCGTCGCGCGACGGAGAGGTCGACCTTGGCCAGGGCCATCTCCATGACGTCGATGACACCGGTCAGGAAGGGCGACTCGCGGTAGAGATCCTGCAGCGACTCGGTAGCACCGGCCCCGTGCTCCGCCTCGTAAGCCTCCACGGCCGTACCCATGCCGTACCAGGCCGGCAGGAACAGCCGGGCCTGGGCCCAGGAGAAGACCCAGGGGATCGCGCGCAGCTTCTCCAGCGAGACGGCGCCGCCACCACGGGCAGCCGGCCGTGAGCCCATGGCCAGGCGCGAGAGCTCGCCGATGGGGGTGGCTGCCACGTAGAAGGCTTCGAACGCCGGGTCCTGCCACACGAGCGACTGGTAGACCTGGGCGGAGCGCTCGGCCAGCTCCTCGAGGATGGTGTGACCACGCACCTGCGCATCGAGGGCCTGCTGCTCGTGTCCTGCTGACGAGGCGATGAGGACCGCGTTGGTGAGCTGCGCGAGGTGGCGCATGGCGATGTCGAAGTTGGAATAGCGGTCAGCCACGACCTCACCCTGCTCGGTGATCTTGAGCGTGCCGTCGAGCGAGTGAGGAGCGCTGGCCATGATGGCCCGGTTCATGGGACCACCGCCACGACCGATGGCGCCACCACGCCCGTGGAACAGCGTCAGCTTGACATCGTGGCGGGCAGCTGCCTCGACCAGCTTCGTCTCGGCGGTATGCAGCAGCCAGGCCGCCGCCATGGCGCCTGACTCCTTGGTCGAGTCCGAGTAACCGAGCATGACCTCCTGGTGATCGCCGCGGGCACGCACATGCTCCCGGTACGTAGCATCGCTAAGGATCGCGTCCAGCAAGCGGTCCGCACCATCGAGGGCGTCGGCCGTCTCGAGCAGCGGCACCACGTCGATGGCCTCGCGCTCCAGCCCGGCGTAATCAGCCAGCTCGAGCACGTTGTAGACGTCCTGGGGCTCGCGCGTGAAGCTGATGACGTAGCGATGGCAGGCCTGGGGTCCGAACTGCTCCTGGATGTCAGCCACGGCGCGGTATGTCTCGAGCACCTCCGCGGCGGTGACACCGTTGGCCACCGAGCGCTCGCCGAGCACCACGTCATCGCGCAGCGCGGCCAGCGTGGCTTCGTGCACCTCGCTGTGCTGGCGCACCTCGAGCGAAAAGGCGTGGAAGCCGAACGTCTCCACCTGCCAGCGCAGCGACTGGACCTCGCCGTAGGCGACGCGGACCATATCGTCCTCGATGAGCGCCGACTGCAGCTCGTCGATCTCAGTCAGCAGGTCCGCCGGCGAGGTGTAGCCGGCACCCAGGCCCTGCCCGTTCACGAGGCGGTGCCGCGTCTGGCGCAGTCGTTCCGCGATGCAGCCGAAGCGTTGCCGGTACGGCTCACCCGGATAGTGCTGCGCGATCGCGTCATAGGCGTTGCCCAGCTCGTCGCGGTCGAGCTCGAGCCGGGCGAGCAAGGGCGCGGAGACGTCGTCGCCGGTATGCGTCGGGGTGACCGTGTTCATCAGCCGCGTAGCCACGTGCTCCAGGCCGCGCAGCACGTGGTCGGCGCCGGTGGAGGCAGCCTCGCGCGTGATGTCGGCGGTGACCCGGGGGTGGCCGTCGCGATCGGCTCCGACCCACGAGCCCCAGCGCAGGTAGGACTTCACCGCCGGCGGGCGCGTACCGGTGTGGCCGCTGTCGCGAGCCGGGCCGGCCACGCGCTCGGCCGCGCCTTCCCCGGTCCAGGGCGCCAGGTCGAGCACACGATCGACGATGCGATAGAGGTAGGGCGTGACCTGGAAGAGCGTCTCGTCGAAGAACAGCAGCGCCGTGCGCACCTCGTCCATGACCCTTGGTCGCTCGGTACGCAGGGCACTCGTTCGCCACAGCAGCGAGATCTCCTCGCGCAGGCGGCGGCGGATCTCGAAGTCCTCGTTGGGGCTCAGCCGCGGATCGTCCAGGCGGTCGATGAGCGCGAAGGTCCGGCGTAGCGCCACCAGCATCGTGCGCCGGCGAGCCTCGGTCGGATGGGCCGTCAGCACCAGGCCGATCGAGAGCGAGTCCAGCAATTCCTGGATCTGCTCGGGCGAGTCCTCTGCCAGCAGCTTGCGGACCGCGGCTTCGATCGAGCCCTCCTGTCCGCCCGTGGCGGTCTGTGCGCGCTTGCGCACCCGGCGCACGCGGTGCTTCTCCTCGGCCAGGTTGGAGAGGTGGAAGTAGAGGCTGAAGGCCTTGATGACCGGCTCGATCTGCTCCTGGGGGAGCTCGTCGAGGATGGCGCGCAGTCCCATCTGGCGGGTGGCGCTGGGGTTCTTGCGGATGTCGATGGTCAGCTTGCGAACGCGCTCGACGATCTCGAGGATCTCTTCGCCTGCCTGCTCGGCGATGACCTGGCCCAGGAGCGAGCCCAGCAGGCGCACCTCTCGCGAGAGCGCATCGGGCGCGCTCGCCGAGCCGATGCCTGCCGGCTCGGCTTCGACGGCAGGGTTGGCGCGTTCGCCCCTGGGTGCGTTCTGCTCCATCGGATCAGGTTCGGCCTCCCCTAGGGGATGTCGGCCGACTCCCTCGTACCCATGACCTCGCCGCCATCGACACCGATGGTGTTGCCGGTCATCCAGTGGGTCTGTGGCGTGGCCAACACGCTCAGCGCGTCAGCGACATCCTGTGGCGTGGTCATGCGCCCGCTGGGGTTGCGTGCTTCAGCAGCCTGCACCAGCTGCTTCCAGCCGGGGATGTGTCGCAGGGCAGGCGTGTCGGTGACGCCGGCGCGGATAGCGTTGACGGTGATCCCGGCGTGGGCCAGCTCCAGCGCCAGCTGCCGGACGTGGGCCTCCAGTGCGGCCTTGGCGGCGCTGACGGCCCCGTAGGTGGGCACCGCCAGGATGGCGCCCTCGCTGGACATGGCGTAGACCCGGCTGCCGTGCTGCAGCAGATCAGCGTGGTAGAGGTCTCGCGTCCAGTAGAGGAGGGAGTGCGCCATGACGTCGGCGGTCATCTCCATCTGCTTGCGCGAGAGCTCCTTGCGCTCCTCGTCGTCGGTGATGTAGTGCAGCGTGGCGCCGAAGGCCAGCGAGTGGAGCATGGCTCCCACCATCGGCTGCTCACCGGCGGCCCGGCGCTGCTCGAAGAGCTCCGCGATCGAGGCCACGACCTTCTCACGCTTGGCGTCGTCGGCGGCGTTGGTGTTATGAAAGACGACCGGCACGCCCGACTCTGCGATCTCTTCACGGACCGCCTCTGCCGCGGCACGGGTGGCGCGCATGTCGAGATGGACGCCGATGATGCCGAAGCCCTGCCGGGCCCAGGCCTTCGCAGCCGCGGCTCCGAAGCCGCTGCTGGCACCGAGCACGACCGCCCAGCACTCTCGTCCGTCCCACTTCAAGGTCATGGTCTCCTCCCGCCCGCAGTGTACCGGCGGGCCAGATACGGTCGGGCCGAGGTGGCCCCCCGCAGAGGGAGGCCATCCCGGCCCTGCCCGGTCGCGGCCGGGCGTTCGTGAGTTCGGTATCGAGCTACTGGTTCGACTCGGCCTCGAGCTCGGCGGCGATACCGAGGGCAGCGCCCAGCGCGACCAGGTCCTGGGCCCCGATCCACTGGTTGCCCAGCAGGATGCCGCCGGCGTCGACCACAGCCGCGCGCAGCGGGACCGCCCACGCGTGCTCGATGATCAACAGCAAGGCGGCCGCGCCGTCGGGCAGGTTCTCGATGAACTCCTCGCCGATGGCCTCGACGATGCCCAGGCCGCCTTCCTCGGCGATCTCGGCCCCGACCTCGGCGCCGGCGAGCATGCCTTCGAGGCCGTCCATGCCCAGCCCGAGCAGTGCGCCGATCTCCATGCCCAGCTCTTCGCGCTGCTCCTCGTCGAGATCGGAGACGCGCAGGATGTCGACCTCGTCACCGTCGGCCACGACCGCAAGTGCATCGACGATGCGGATGATGCCGGCGTCGCTGAGCTTGATCAGCTCGTCGGCGATACGGCCCTCGAACCCCGACGTGTCGGGGAAACCGAAGGTGAAGACTTGGAGTGGTCCGAATGGCATGGCTGGCCCTCCTCAGGCGTCGCGAGCAAACGTGATCAGCCACGGTGCTCCGCGGCGTCGTGCGCATCGGGTGCGATGCAGGCCCATGGTAGAACAGGCATCTACTGGGGGACGTTCCGACAAGAGGGAGATGTCCATGTCCGACCGCTTCCCGGCCGAAGGGATGGAGCTGACCCACATCCTGGTCGTGGCCGACATGGCCCGGTCGATCCCCTTCTACCGCGACGTCCTCGGCGCCGAGCTCGTGCGGGAATACGGCGGCACCTCGGCGGTGTTCTCGTTCAGCGGCGCCTGGCTGTCGCT
>CAYZDQ010000215.1:0-5009 GCA_964476955.1 uncultured Anaerolineaceae bacterium | reverse complement strand
CCCATCTGCAACTCCCATGTGCTTGGGTGTTGCGACGTTCGCCAGAATCCGCCTCTTGTCCGACTGACCCCCGCCCGCGAGGCGGTCGTTGCCGAAGCCGCCCTTGATCCTGTCCATGCCCGGACCGCCATGGATGACGTCATCCCCGGCGTTGCCACGGATGACATCGCGACGGTCGCCTGCCTTGAGGACGTCATTCCCGGCGAGTCCGATGATGAGGTCGCGGCTGTCTTCGGGGGCGGTGTACTCGTCGTCTCCCTCGGTGCCGACCCAGCGGTTGTCGAAGTCCCACCGACCGAAGTGCGGGCCATCATGGGCAGCCGCGACCGACGAGAGGACCATGACGCCGGCGGCCACGAGGGCACTCGCGACGCCGAGGGTTCGGATCTGGGGCATCCTGTCTCCTTCTGCTCTCCGGAGCGCCTTCCCGGACACGGCGTGTGACCCCGGGGCTCGGCGGCGCTCACATTGGCTGGACAGAGCGTATACGACAATCTGTCGTATGTCTACGACGAAACGTCGTAGGTTTACGACTCGGCGTCGTATCGAGTACTCTGCGGGCATGTCCAGCCGTGAGGACGCCATGCCATCGCGACCGTCCCTGGCCAATGCCGAGCTGGCCGTGATGGAGTTGCTCTGGGATAGGGATCGCGCCACCGCGCGGCAGATCCGGGAAGCGCTCTACCCGGAGGGCAAGAACCAGCACGGGACTGTCCAGCGCCTGCTGCAGCGCCTCGAGGAGAAGGGCTGTGTCGCGCGCGACGCGGACCTGCCGGTCCACCTCTTTTCCGCCACCATCAGTCGCGAGGAGTACGCCACGGGTCAGCTGGAGACGTTGGCCGAGCGGCTCACCGGCGGCTCGCTGGCGCCGATCATGACCCGCCTGGTGGAGCAGAGACGCATCTCGCAGTCTGAGATCGATCGGCTGCGGCGCATCCTCGACGAGGACCCTGAGGCCGACGGGTCATCGTGATCGACGCGATCACGGAGCTCGCGCTGAGCAACGCGATCTTCTCGTTCGCGCTGGCCGTGCTGGCGTGGGCGGTCCATCGTCATGGCCGCTACCCCGCGATCGCCCATCTGCTGTGGGTGGTCGTACTCATCAAGGCCGTCACGCCGCCGCTGCTGGTCGTACCCATTCCGATGGCCGCGGCACTGGCGGCCCCGACCGTGCTCGAACCGGCAGCCGCCGGGGCCGGGACCGTGATGGACCCGACATCCGGTGGCGTCTTCCCGGGCCTGCTTCGATACGGGACCGTCGCGCTCCTGGCTGCCTGGCTCAGCGGCAGTGCCATCGTCCTCGTGGTGTCCCTGCGGCGCATCTGGCGGTTCGGCCGGCTGCTGCACGAGACCTCGACGGCTGCGCCCCTGGGACTTACCTACCTCGCGCAAGCGGTAGGTCACGAGCTGAGCCTGCGCTCGGTGCCACCGATCATCGTGACCAGCGCCCGCATCTCGCCCATGACCTGGTGGACGCGCGGTCGCGTGCGCCTCGTGCTGCCGGCGGCGCTGCTCGATCAGGTCGACGCCGCTGAGCTGCGCTGGATCCTGGCCCACGAGCTGGCTCACCTCAAGCGCAGGGACCACCTGGTGCGCTGGATCGAATGGATCGCCTGCGTCGCCTTCTGGTGGAACCCGGTCGTATGGTGGGCGCGCCGGAACCTGCGCCTCGATGAAGAGGACGCCTGCGACGCCCTGGTGCTCGAACGCATGGACGGGGCACCGCGTGCATATGCGGGCACGTTGCTGAACGTGATCGAGGTCCTGGCACGACCCATGGGTCAGGTTCCGGCCATGGCCACCGGCATCGATGCCGCTCGGTCGCTCGAACACCGGCTCTCCATGATCGTGTCGGGGCAGCGCCGGGGGGCGGCGCCGGGACCGCTGGTGGTTGGCCTGAGCGCCGTCGTGGTGGCCTTCATGGCCCTCGGGTTCGGGTCGCCGGCAGAGGCCGACCCGGAGCGGGCTGCGGCAGCTGCTGCGGACGCCGCTGTGGAGGCACCCAAGGCCGACGTCGAGGGGCCCGTCGAGCGCTATGCGACCGTCAGCACGACCTTGCCCGTAGGCATGACACTGGCTGCCAACGTCTACATCGGCACGACCGGCGCGGACGAATACACCGGCACCGATGCCGACGACGACATCACCGGGCTCGGTGGTGCCGACGAGCTCATCGGTGGACGCGGACGGGACACCATCGACGGCGGCGACGGGGCCGACAGGCTCCACGGCGGTGCCGGTCGCGACAGCATCAGCGGGGGCGCGGGTGCAGACATGATCGCGGGCGGCGCGGGGCGCGACGAGATCCACGCAGGCGGCGGCAACGACGTCATCCGCGTCTGGGCAGACGGCACGCCCGACCAGGTCGACTGCGGCGGCGGCGACGACCGCGCGGTCGTCGACAGCAGCGACAGCACCAGGCACTGCGAGACGGTCATCGTCCGCGACCGGTGATCAAGCCCGAGGGCGGATATCAGCCCTCGCGCGGCTCCAGCACGACGACAGCGGTCTCGGTGGGACGCAGCTGGGAATAGGCGTCGACGTCGTCACCGAACTCCTTCCACTTGGCCCAGAGTCGATCGCGCTCCTCGCCTTGCGCGGCCCGCCCGTGGACCGAGTGAGCGCCGTCCTTCAGCTCGACGGTGGTGTCGGGGTTCGCCTGCAGGTTGAGCCACCAGGCCGGTTCACCCTTGCCCCAGCCGTTCATGGCCAGCGTGACCAGGTTGTCGCCGTCCTCGTAGTAGCCCAGGATGGCCACACGCTCCTGGCCCGACTTGCGCCCGACCGTGGTGAGACGCATCGTGCCCCACTTGCCGGGCTTTGGAGCCCACAGGCCGCGACGGCCGCCGGTCAGGCGGTAGTAGCCTCGGTGGAAGGCCCACGCCGCCCGCACGAACCACCGCGGCGGCATCCTCGGTGGCTTGGTGCTGGTCGGCTGTACGGTCCCGCTACCGGTTCCGTTGTCGTCTGGCATCGGCGTCTCCCCTTTCGCGCACAACGTGCATCCAACGGCCGCAGCCTGTCAAGGCTGAGGAGCCCGACATCTGTGGGTATCAGGTCGCTGTCAACGCACCCTGAACTGCGGGCGGTTTGCCGCGCGTCGTGATGAGGCCTACGAGGACCCCGTTGACGCTGACCGCTCGGTGGCACCCGCGTCGGACGTCACCGATACGTCGTACACGAACAGCGCCACCTTCCCCGCCCGTCTCACCATCCGGAAGCCGCGACGGGTCGGCGCGTCCTTGCTGGGATCCGCAACATAGATGATCCGGACCTTCCGCGGATGGCGCCGGACCGACGCCATGAGGTGGTCGAGCACCTGTTCGACGACACGATCGGGGAAAGGGTCGAAGAGCATGATCGTCGTGACATCATCGGGGATCTCGTAGAGCCCGGCGTCGCTCTCGACCAGCTCGATGCGGACTCCCGGCGACAGCTCGCCGATCCGCTCGGCGTTGGCCGCGGCGATAGCAAGCAGCGATGGCGACAGGTCGACCCCGATCAGGCGACCGAAGGGAAACCGGCTCGCGACCAGTAGCGTTCGACCCTTGCCACAGCCAAGGTCGAGGAACGCATCCTCGGGACCGACCGGAAGAGCGCGGAGCATTCGGTAGACATGCACCATCCGCAGCCAGCTCGTATCGGTGTAGTCGAACCCTCGCGTGCCATCGAACTCCAGAACGTCGTGACCGACCTCGCTCTCGGTATCCACTCCGAGCACGCGGTCCACGGTCCGACCGATCGCGTGTCGCGCGAACCTTCGAAGCCGAGCGAGCGGTCTCACGTCACGAAACCTAGCATGTCGTAGCGCTGGCCTCGCTAGGGACCCTCGGGTCGCCATCGAAGACCGCGCCATCACCCGGCATGCTCTACTCGTGCTGCCGGTGGCCTCCCAGCTATGCAGAGGCCTGCTGGCACGCGATGAGTACCGGTCGAGCCAGACGCGCGCACGACCGTGACCGTGGCCCACTAGCCAGATAGGACGGTGGGGCCACGTACCGCTGGCCCCTGCACGGTCGACCGACCCGACGCCTACGGTCCAATCGCCGCTCCGCTCATGGTTCGGCGTTTCCTGACGATCAATCTGCAACAGAGGTCGATGATGACCACGTTGAGACCGTTGCTCGCGATCGCGAGCCTGACAGCCCTCATGGTGAGCGCTGTGGCCCCGGGTGCTGTCGCCCAGTCCGAGCCCGAGTTCGGCCCGGTCCTGCGCCTGTTCAATTGGGATGAGTACGTCGACCCCGATGTCGTCGAGGGGTTTGAAGCAGAGTCCGGTATCGATGTGTTCATCGAGACGTTCACCGACGAGAACGAGATGGTCTCCGTCATCCAGGGCGATACCGCCCGCTACGACCTGTTCATCACCTCGACGTCCGTGGTGCGGGAGATGGCCGATCAACGGCTGCTGGCGCCGCTGGATCACAGCCGGATCCCGAATCTCGCCAACGTGGATCCGCGCTACCTCGACCTCCCCCTCGATCCGGGCAACACGTACAGCGTGCCGTATGACTGGGGCACGACCGGCCTTGCCTACAACACCGACTGCGTCGCGCCGGAGCACGAATCGTGGGGCCTGCTCTTCGAGCCGAGCGTGGCCGGGCGCATCGCCATGGATACCGACTACACGGTGGTCATCTCGTCCCTCCTCAAGTACCTGGGCTACCCGTTGAACAGCTCCGACCCCCAGCACGTGGCCGCGGCGTTCGAGCTCCTGGAGGAACTGACGCTCCAACAAGGGGTCGAGTTCATCGTCTGGAACGAGATGCTCGACCGGCTGGCGGAGGGCGAGCTCTGCGTGGTCCAAGCCTTCAACGGTGACGTCGTCCCGTACATGGAGGAGTCCGACAACATCGGCTTCTTCGTCCCCGAGGAAGGCTCGGACTTCTACGTCGACAGCTTCGCCATCCCGCGCGACGCCGCCAACAAGGCCGGTGCTGAAGCCTTCATCGATCACATCCTCCGGCCAGAGGTCCATGCCGCCAACAACGAGTACACCGGCTATGCGG
>CAYZDQ010000214.1:0-5016 GCA_964476955.1 uncultured Anaerolineaceae bacterium | reverse complement strand
GGCCAAGCAGAACTGCGTCATCCCGCACGTGCTCTGCAAGATCAACGACCCGGTGCGCTCCAAGGCCTCCGCCACCCTGGGCATCGACACCATCAATCGCACCGAGATGATGGTCGATTCCATCAGCCGCTACATGGGCAAGCCGGCGATTCCTGGGGCCGGCGACGTGACCGTGGGCGTGGTGCCGCCCAGGCCGGTCCCACCCGGGGCCGAGGCACAGATGGCTGCCGGGGAACCGATGCCTGCGGCGCCGCAGTCCCCCGCTGATCGGATCGGAGGCCGCTAGCCGTGTTCGTCATCGTCGTAGGTGGTAGCGGCATCGGCTTCTACCTGACCAAGGAGCTCCTCGCCGAAGGCCACGAGATCGTGCTCATGGAGAAGGACCCGCGCTCCGCGGAGCGCATCCGTGACGAGCTCGGGGCGGTCGTGGTCAACCGCGACGGCTGCGAGGGCACGCACCTCGCCGAGGCCGGCGCCAACCGTGCCGCCATCGTTGCTGCTGTGACCGGCGACGACGCGGACAACCTCGTGGTGTGCCAGATGGCCAAGCATCACTTCGACGTGCCGCGCACGATCGCGCGCGTCAACAACCCGCGCAACGAGCCGCTCTTCCGCGAGCTGGGCGTGGACGAGATCATCAGCCCCACGCGCATGGTGCTGGCCGCGATCGAGCAGGACATCCCCGTCCACGAGCTGCTGCACCTGGCCAACCTCGAAGGTGGCGAGCTGGAGCTGCTGGAGGCGCAGATCGCCGACGACTCCCCGGCGCTCGGTCGCCGGCCCGCGGACATCCATCTGCCGGACGGCTGCACCCTGTTCGTGGTCATCCGGGACGACAAGGCCCAGTCGGTACGCCCGGAGACGATCTTCCAGGCTGGCGACAAGGTCATCGCCATCTCACGCACCGAGTGCGAGAACGACCTGCGCATGCAGCTCATCGGCGACGTCCCCGAGATCGCCTCGGTCGAGGTCTAGCCGCCACCACTGCCTCCGGCCCGCGCGAACGACTCTGCCCGCTGGCGGCCCTCGAGGCGATGCACGGCCTCACTCACGTTGGGTTCGTTCGCTCGAAGCGCACGGCCACGGTGTGGGCCAACGAGACCGGAGCCGCGGGCGTGGGCCCGCGCGTCCAGGCCGCGTCACCACTGCGCCCGGACGACAGCCCGGCGCTGGCACACGGCCGGAAGGCGCGCACGGCCGGAAGGTCATCCGTTCGGTCGACCGCTCGGATTCGACCGGATGTCTGTGCCCGCGTTCATCCTGGCGGCCTATCACGCTTATCGGTTCGGTCGACCGAACGAAGTGGGTCGCTCACGGCTACGTGACGGGCGCTGGGGCCACAGGCGTCCCCATCCGTGCGGTCGACCGAACGGTCGCACAGGCGCGGGGTGCCGACCCGACTCGGCCGAGGGCCGACTCGACCGCTGGCCGGCACGCGGCTGATGGCCGGCACGGAGCCACAGGCCTGGCGTCGGCACCTCCACCTGTCGGTACGGCCGCAGCCCGCTCGCCGGGCCGATTCCGCACGCCGTCGTGGTGCCCTGCTTGCCGCCTGACCCTATCCGTGGCACACTCACCAACCCTCATTCGAAGGGTGACAGCCTTCGTGACGCGCTGGTGTCAGCATCACTGACACCAGTCAGCTAATAAGACTTGACAATGGTATTGTCAGGGTTCTAGTATCCGGTGTGTACAGGGCGAAGTTCGCGACCCGCCTAGTGCATCGAATCAGAAGACACGCACACCACCGAGATACGGAGGAACCGAGACATGACCATGATCCGCAGGACACCACGACGCGACCTGATGACCCTCAGCCGCACCTTCGATCGCCTCTTCGACGACGCCACCTTCCGGCCACTGGCCTGGGGCGGCACCAGGGAGGCCCGCCTGCCGCTGGACATCACCAGCACGGACGACGCCGTCACCGTCGAGGCTGCGCTCCCGGGCGTGCGCCCGGAGGACGTCGAGATCACCGTCCACCAGGACACCCTGACCATCGGCGTCAAGGAGCAGGCCGAGCGTGAGACGGTCGAAGGCGAGCGCGTCTATCGCGAGCTCCGCCGCAACAGCGGCACTCGCACGCTGACCCTGCCCACGGGCATGGACACCGAGAACGCCAGCGCCACCTTCGACAACGGCATGCTCCGGCTCAGCATCCCGCGGGCCGAGGCGGCCAAGCCCCGCCAGATCCCGGTGACCGCGGTCACGGAGGCGCCCATCGCGGTGGCCGCCGAGACCCAGGTGGCTGAGGACGAGGCGAGCACGGACGCGGCCGAGCAGGCCTGACCCGTGCGAGATAGAGCAGGAGCGCGTCGGCGTCCAAGCGGCGCCGACGCCAGCAGCCCGGTCTACATCATCAGTGTGGCCGCGGAGCTGGTGAGGGTCCATCCCCGGACACTGCGCATCTACGAGGGTGAAGGGCTGGTCCGTCCGGCCCGCACCCCCACGAACATCCGGCTCTACTCGGAGAACGACCTGCGCCGGGTCCTCTGGATCCGGCACCTCACCCAGAACCTGGGCGTGAACCTGGCCGGGGTACGCGTCCTGTTCGAGCTCGAGGCACGCACTGGCATGCGTCTCCTCGAGCAGCTCTACAGCGAACCCGAAGCCATCGGACGTCTCGATGGCGACGAAGCCGAGGAGGCGGCGGATGACACCGACGCCGAGCCGCGCGAAACGCACCCCACACGCAAGCAGCACCCCGACCGGACCGCCAAGGAGATCTGAATGGCCACCGCAGACAAGACCGTGACCAGCGGCACACTCGAGACCGCGCCCGAGCCCACCGAGAAGCTCCCCGGCGGCGAGCGGGTGCTGCCGCTCGTGGCGCTGCGGGAGACGGTCATCTTCCCGGAGATGATCGTGCCCCTGCAGGTCGGCCGCGACAAGTCGGTCAAGGCCCTCGACAAGGCCGTGGGTGGCGATTCGCTCATCGCGCTGGTGACCCAGCGCCAGGCCGAACGAGAGAACATCGACAGCCCGGAAGAGCTCTACGTGGTGGGCACGCTGGCCAAGATCGCCCAGGTGGTACAGGCGCAGGACGGCACCGTGCGCGCCATCGTCCAGGGCCAGCAGCGGCTGCGCCTGCTCGGCTTCGAGGACACCGACGAGTACATCAACGCACGCGTCGAGGTGCTCGACGATACGGCGCCCGAGGACCTTGAGGTCGAGGCCCTGGTGCAGACCGTCCAGGGGCAGATCGAGCAGTACGTGCAGTCGGGCGCCCCGGTCCCCCCCGAGGCGGCCGTCGCCGCGCGCAACATCACCGAACCGGGCCTCCTGGCCGACATGGTCGCCTACAGCCCGGATATGACCACCGAGCAGCGACAGGAGCTGCTCGAGACGCTGGACGTGGTCGAGCGCCTGAAGCTGGTCTCCACGTTCCTCGCCCGCCAGGTCGAGATCCTCGAGCTCAAGGGCCGCATCCAGTCCGAGGTCAAGTCGGAGCTGGACAAGACCCAGCGCGAGTACATCCTGCGCGAGCAGCTCAAGGCCATCCAGAAGGAGCTGGGCGAGGACGATCCCCAGCAGGCTGAGGTCAACGAGCTTCGGGAGAAGGTCGAAGAGGCCAACATGCCCGAGGAGGTCAAGGAGCGGGCGCTCAAGGAAGTCGACCGCATGAGCCGGATCCCCACGGCTTCGCCGGAGGTCGGCGTCATCCGCACCTACGTCGATTGGCTGGTGGCCCTGCCCTGGGACAAGTCGTCGGAGGATAACCTCGACATCAAGCAGGCCGCAGTCGTGCTCGACGAGGACCACTACGGCCTGGAGAAGGTCAAGGAGCGCATCCTCGAGTACCTCTCGGTGCGCTCGTTGGCAGACACCATCCGCAGCCCCATCCTGGCGCTGGTCGGTCCTCCCGGCGTGGGCAAGACCTCACTGGGCAAGTCGGTGGCTCGCGCCATGGGCCGTGAGTTCGTGCGCATGAGCCTCGGCGGCATCCACGACGAGGCCGAGATCCGCGGCCACCGCCGCACCTACATCGGCGCCCTCCCCGGTCGCGTCATCCAGAACATCAAGACCGGCGGCACCAACAACCCGGTATTCATGCTCGACGAGATCGACAAGATCGGCGTGGACTTCCGCGGCGACCCGTCGTCAGCGCTGCTCGAGGTCCTGGACCCGGAGCAGAACAACACCTTCGCGGACAACTACCTGGAGGTGCCCTTCGACCTCTCGAAGGTGCTCTTCATCGCCACGGGCAACCTCATCGACCCCATCCCCATGGCCCTCCGTGACCGCATGGAGATCATCGGGCTGCCGGGCTACACCCAGCGCGAGAAGGCCGAGATCGGCCGCCGCTTCCTGGTGCCCAAGCAGATGGAGAACCACGGGCTCAAGCCCAAGAACATCGCCATCACCGACGAGGCCATGACCACGCTGGTGCAGTCGTACACGCACGAAGCCGGCGTACGCAATCTCGAGCGCGAGATCGCCAACGTCATGCGCAAGGTCGCGCGCACCGTGGCCGAAGGCCGCAAGTCGAAGACCAACGTCAACGACCGCAAGCTCAAGCAGCTGCTGGGCCCCACCCGCTTCGAGTACGGCGAGCTGGAGCCCGAGGACCAGATCGGCGCCGCTACCGGCCTGGTCGTGACCGAGGTCGGCGGTGACGTGGTCAGCGTCGAGGTCACGCGCATGGAGGGCAAGGAGGACTTCATCCTCACCGGCCAGCTGGGTGACGTGATGCGCGAGTCGGCCCGAGCCGGGCTCTCATGGACGCGTGCCAACGCCTCCCGCCTGGGTGTCCAGCGCGAGGAGTTCGAGAAGAACACCATGCACATCCACGTGCCCGCGGGCGCCATCCCCAAGGATGGTCCCAGTGCCGGCGTGACGATGGCCACGGCCATGGTCAGCTCGCTCACGGGCATCCCCGTGCGCAAGGACGTGGCCATGACCGGCGAGATCACCCTGCGCGGCCAGGTGTTGCCCGTGGGAGGCATCAAGGAGAAGGTGTTGGCCGCCAAGCGCGCCGGGATCAGCCTGTCTGAGCTGGGGCAGCAGCTCGGCATG
>CAYZDQ010000213.1:0-5027 GCA_964476955.1 uncultured Anaerolineaceae bacterium | reverse complement strand
CTGGCCGGCTCGGGGCGCGCCCGGGGCAGGCGTGAACCCGCCGCCCGGAGGCAGCCGGCGGCCACCGCGCGGGCCCACCGCTGGCCGCCCGACCAAGCGTGACTCCCCCGCCCGGCGACCGATGACCGCCGAGAGGTCGTAGCCCTCCAGGCGCTCGTCGTAGGGCCGCTGGTCGTCATCCTCGTCACGCGAGACCAGGCGTGGCCCGTGCATCAGCTCCTCGGGGATCTCCAGCAGGAAGCCGGAGGGCACGCTGAAGGCCGAACGACCCCAGGTGGCGCGTTGCGCGGCATGGGTGAGGTAGAGGCGCTTGCGGGCGCGGGTCAGTCCGACGTAGGCAAGGCGGCGCTCCTCCTCCATCTGACGCGGATCGTCGAGCGCGCGGGCATGGGGGAACACGCCCTCCTCGAGCCCGGAGATGAAGACGACGTCGAACTCCAGGCCCTTGGCCGCGTGGAGCGTGATGAGCGTGACCTTGTCCGCGTCGCCCGCGTAGGCGTCCTGGTCGGCCACGAGGGCCGTCTCCTCGAGCAGGCGGTCGAGCGCGTCGGTCGGATCGAGATCGCCGTAGCGATCGACCACCTCGCGCAGCTCGATGAGGTTGCCCCAGCGATCTTCGCCGTCCTGGCTGCCGTCCATGAGCATGGCCCGATAGCCGCTCTCCTCCAGCACCGTGTCGAGCAGCTCGGGCAGGGCCATAAGGCCGACCCGCGTGCGCAGCCGCTCGATGAGCGTACGGAAGCCGATGAGCGAGTTACGCGCCCGCGTGGTCAGCTCCCCGGCCCCCTCGGATACGGCCGCGAGTGCGCCCCAGTAGTTGGATTCGCGCTCCTCGGCCAGCTCGCGCAATGCCTCCAGCGAGCGTTGGCCGATCCCGCGCGGCGGAACGTTGACGATCCGCTCGAACGCGGCCACGTCATGGTCGTTTCGCAGCGTGCGCAGGTAGGCCAGTGCGTCCTTGACCTCACGGCGCTGGTAGAAGCGTGTGCCGCCCACGAGCTGGTAGCGCAAGCCATAGCGCAGGAAGGCCTCCTCGATGGCCCGACTCTGGGCGTTGGTGCGGTACATCACGGCCACGTCCTGCAGCCGGTACTCCTCGTCTTCGCCATCGTCAGCGCGGCGTGAGAGGATCGAGCCCGCCGCGCCCCTGCCGGCCGCGAGCGCCTCGATCTGGCGCGCCACCCACTCGGCCTCCTCGTCCTCACGGTCGGCCTCGAAGCGCTCGATGAGCTGGCCCCGCGGGTTGTCGGTCCAGAGCTTCTTGTCTTTGCGGTCCTCGTTGCGCTCGACCACCGAGTGAGCGGCATCGAGGATGAGCTGGGTCGAGCGGTAGTTCTGCTCCAGCTTCACGACCGTGGCCTCGGGGTAGTCGGCCTCGAAGTCGAGGATGTTGCGCAGGTCCGCCCCGCGCCAGCTATAGATGGACTGGTCGTCGTCGCCCACCACTGCCAGATTGTGGTGCTCCGCAGCGAGCATCTTGACCCACAGATATTGGGCGCGGTTGGTGTCCTGGTACTCGTCGATGTGCAGGTAGCGCCAGCGCTGTTGATAGCCGGCCAGCACCGCCGGCGCCTCGCGGAAGAGCCGCACGGCCTCGATGAGCAGATCGTCGAAGTCGAGCGCAGCAGCCGCCTTCAGGCGCGTGACGTAGCGGGCATAGGCCGACGCATACCGGCTCTCGAGATAGCCACGAGCCTCCTCGTCCGCCTCCGCCGGAGAGACCATGTCGTTCTTCCAGCGGCTGATGGCGCTGAGCACCGCTGCCGGCCGTAGCTCTCCGGTGCCCTGCAGCTCGAGATCGCGCAGGACGGCCTTGACGATGCCGGTCTGATCGTCGGTGTCGTAGATGGCGAAGCGTGGGTCGATACCGATGGCCGCGCCGTCGCGACGCAGGACGCGAGCGCAGAGCGCGTGGAATGTACCCATGGCAACCTTGCGACCCTCATCGCCCACGAGCGCGAGGATGCGTTCGCGCATCTCTGCCGCGGCCTTGTTGGTGAAGGTCACCGCCAGGATCTGCCAGGGCTTCACGTCCTCGACCCCGACGAGGTAGGCGATGCGGTGGGCCAGCACGCGGGTCTTGCCCGAGCCGGCACCGGCGAGGATCAGCAACGGACCGTCAGTAGTGGTGACCGCCCGAGCCTGCTCGGGATTGAGTCGCTTGACGATATCCCTCGCCAGCTTCTTCGCGCTGGCCGCGCGCCGCGACTCGGCCTTGGCATCCGGGGCCGGCCGGGCCGGGGCCGACTCGCCTGCGGTGGCGGCCACCATCGAGAACCACTCGGCGTCGTCGCCGGGCTCAGGCGCCGACGCGGACGAAGGAGACGCGGCCTCGTCCACCTGGGGGTCGACCGCGGCGGCCTCCTCGAGGGCGTCGTCCGGGGGCGGCGGAGAATCAGCAGCAGACGGCTCTGGCGCCAGCTCGTGGGGCGCGAAGAAGCCGTCGTGGGCGGGGGCGTGGGGGTCAGGCGGCTGCGGTGGCCCCGCTGGCGCGCCATCCTTCGGATCCGGCACCGTGGCCGATTCTAGGCCGGACGGCGCAAGACATCAGGAACGGCCGTGGCACGAGGCCACGACCGTTCGGTGAGGCGTATCGGGACCCGCCCGGAGTGAGGGTCCCGAGGACGGCTAGCGGGCGGGCTCGGCGCCCTCGAGCGTGTCGACGCGCGGCAGCGACTCGCTGGTCGGCGCAGCCTCGTCCAGCAGCTCGGCCTTGACGGCCGGGCGGTGCAGGTACCAGACCCCGACGACGGCCGCGAGCGCGGGGACGATCGACGAGATGAAGTTGGTCGAGATGACCGAGAGCAGGACGTTGGCGACGACGAAGCTGACGAAGAGGGTCACGCCGGCGGCGAAGGACCAGTGCTTCTTGGTCCAGAAGCCGTAGCCGAGGAAGTAGGACGCGAACGTCAGGCCCAGGAAGACGGCACCGAGCATGAGTACGAAGGCCGCCGGGGCGGAGCCGGCCGCGGTGTAGACCGAGCCGATGAGGATGAGCGCGATGGCCGCGAACTGGCTGTAGAGCGCGATCATGATCGAGCTGAATGCCAGGACGGTGACGCCGAATGAACGATCTCGCATGTCCGTTGTTACCTCCGGGTTCGGGACGAGCCCCCGCGTGTGACTTCGAGGTCCCTGCGATCTCCGGCAGCGAACCTTGGGTGGCCCGCGCCCTGTTGCCAAGACTGTGCCCGCTGAGGGGCCCGGGGACTACTCGCCCGGTGGTCCTAGCCCTTATGGGACCTCATGCGGCCACGGGGGTGGGCTCCCGGGAGGTACGGTGTGGTCCTAGGGCCCCGGGCAATTCGTACGCCGTCGGCGGCCCTCCCGGATCACCTTGCCCTCGACGTAAGATGAGTCGCGGGTCACGCCGGTCCCAGGCGTCGCACCGGAGTGCCTCGGGCCGCGTGACCGGACAAGCCAGGACCGGGGAGCAATCGTGCGCATCTTCCTCGCATCGCCAATCGACCCAGACGCCGAGCGGCTCCTGGCGCAGAGCCACGAGGTCACGCCGATCGCGGTAGCCTCGGACGTGGTCGGTGACCCAGGACTGGCGACCTGCGAGATCCTCATCGTGCGCTCCGGTGTGACGATCTCGGAGGACGCGCTCGGTGGCGCACCGAAGCTCCGCCTCGTCGTGCGGGCCGGCTCTGGTCTCGACAACATCGCGATGGCCTACCTGCGAGATCGCGGGATCGCGCTGGTGCGGATCCCCGGCGTCAGCGCGCGAGCGGTGGCCGAGCTCACGTTCGCCCTGATCCTGGCGCTGGAACGCCGGATCGTGGAAGCCGACCGAGGAGTGAGGCAAGGTCAGTGGCGCAAGCACGAGCTGGCCGGGAGGCTACTCGAGGAGCGCGTCCTCGGGATCGTCGGAGCCGGCCATATCGGCTCTGCCGTCGGTCGACTCGGCGTAGCCTGGGGGATGCGTGTCATCGGCTGCATCGATGAACACGATGACGTCAGCAGGGCGCGGCTCGCCGGAACCGGGCTCGAGCTCGAGACCCTTGACACCGTCATCAGGACAGCCGACATCCTCACCATCCATGTCCCCCTCACGTCCGCGACGCGTCACCTGGTCGGCGGCGAGCAGCTAGCTCGCATGAAGCCTGGGTCTGTCGTGGTCAACTCGGCGCGAGGCGGGGTGCTCGACGAGGACGCGCTGCACGACGCCCTGGTGTCCGGGCGACTCGCGGGGGCGGGCCTCGACGTCCACGAACGTGAGGGCGAAGGGGTCATCCCGCGCCTGGCTGCGCTGCCGAACGTGGTGCTCACTCCGCACATCGGAGCCATGGCCATCGATGCACAGCGGCGGATCGGTACGCGGGTCATCGAGCTGATCGAGGCCTTCGAACGGGGCGATCTCAGCAGCGTCGCCCATGCAGATGAGATCGTCGCATGAACCAGCACGAGGGCAACGGGCGGGACCAGGCGAGCCGCAGCGGTCGGGCCGCCCGCAAGCGCATGACGCTGCGCTCCGGCCTCGAGGGCCCAGGGCCAGTGGTCGCGGTCGGCGCGCATGACGCCATCACGGCGCGACTCATCGAGTCTCGGGGCTTCGATGCGGTGTGGGTGAGCGGCCTGGGTGTCAGCACGGCCCAGCTCGGGATCCCCGACCTCAACCTGATGACGTTCAGCGAGGCGCTCGACGCTGCCACACGGGTCGATGCCGTGACCGAACTGCCCGTGGTAGCCGATTGCGACAACGGCTACGGAGGGTTCCTCAACGTCCTCCGCACCGCCACTGCGTACGAACGGGCCGGGATCGCGGGGATCTGCCTCGAGGACAACGTTTTCCCGAAGCGGAACAGCCTGCTGCCGGGCGAGGTCCAGCGTGAGCTCCTGCCGACTCAGGAGCATGCACGCCGACTCGAGGCCATCAAGGCGCAGCAGGACGGCCCCGAGTTCGTGGTGATCGCCCGGGTCGAGGCCCTCATCGCGGGGCTCGGCGTCGATGAGGCGCTGTCGCGTGCTCGCGCCTACGCGGCCGCGGGCGCAGATGCCATCGTGGTTCACTCACGCGACCGAAC
>CAYZDQ010000212.1:0-5036 GCA_964476955.1 uncultured Anaerolineaceae bacterium | reverse complement strand
GTGAGCAGGTCGAGCTCGGTCTCCAGGCGCGCTTCGAACGCGCCCGGCTCGTCGAAGGCATCGGGGTCGCTGGCGATGAAGGCCTGGCCCAGGTCAGACGCCCCGCCCTCGGTCGAGAACAGCGGCACGATCAGTGGCGCGGCGGTGCCCCCGCCCAGCACCCCCGAGAGGATGTCCACCAGCAGCGTCAGTCCGTAGCCCTTGTGGCCGCCGGTCTCCTCGAGACCGCCCAGTGGCAGCAAGGCGCCCTCCAGCGCCGCCGCTGGGTCCGTCGTGGAGCGGCCGTCAGCGTCGACCGCCCAGCCGGGCTGCAGCGACTCACCGCGACGCGAGGCTACTTCGATGCGGCCACGGGTGATAGTCGAGGTCGCCATGTCCAGGCAGAAATGACCGCGTTTCCCGGCCGGCGCGGCCATGGCGATGGGGTTGGTGCCGACCACGGGATCGACCCCGCGAGTCGCGGCCACGAGTGGGGAGGCGTTGGTCATGCTGATGCCGATGAGGCCGGCGTCCGCGGCGCGCAGCGCGTACCAGCCGGCGATGCCGAAGTGGTTGGAGCCGCGCACCACGGCGGTGAAGCTGCCGGCCTCGCGGGCGCCCTCGGTAGCCGCATCCATGGCCACGCGGGAGGCATGGTGGCCCCAGCCGTTGTGGGCCTCGAACAGGGCGGTGGCAGCCTTTGCGCGCAGCAGCTCCGGGCGAGCGGCGGGGTCCATGACGCCGGCCTCGATGAGGGCCACGTACTGCGGCAGTCGGGCCGTGCCGTGAGAGGCGATGGCCCGTCGGTCGGCGGAGACCAGCACCTCGGCCACGTCGGCGGCGATGTCGGGGGGCGTCTCGTGCCGCTCGAGCAGCGCGGTTGTCCACGATCGCAGCGCATCGGCAGCGACCGCGCGTCCGCCTTGGGGGTCGGCGTATGTCGGCATCGCCACAGGGTAGCCGCTCACGGGTGTTAGCCTGCGGCCTCTCGGACGCAACCGATGGGAGCGATACATGCCCGACCGACCGCGAGTCTTCGTCTCACGCCGCATCCCGGAGGCGGGGCTCTCGGAGGTGCAGCGCGTCGCGAGCGTGGACCTCTGGCCCGATGAGCTGCCACCTCCTCGTGACGCCTTGCTCGAGCGCGTGCGTGGTGTCGACGGGCTGCTGACGCTGCTCACCGACCGCATCGATGCCGACCTGCTCGACGCGGCCGGCCCCGGCCTCAAGGTGGTCAGCAACTTCGCCGTCGGCTACGACAACATCGATGTCGCGGCCTGCACCGCGCGCGGCGTGGCCGTGGGCAATACCCCCGGCGTGCTGACCGAGACCACCGCCGACCTTGCCTTCGCGCTGCTGATGGCCGTGGCGCGGCGCTTGCCTGAAGCTCACGACTACGTCCGCGACGACCGCTGGCAGACGTGGGGACCGCTGACGCTGCTGGGGTTGGACATCCACGGGGCCACGTTGGGGATCATCGGCTTCGGGCGCATCGGACGGGAGATGGCCCGACGGGCGGGTGGCTTCGGCATGCGCACCCTCTACTACAGCCGGACGCGGGCGGCGCGGCACGTCGAGACGGAGCTGGGCGTGACCTTCGTCGAGCTCGACGAGCTGCTCGCGAGAGCGGACTTCGTTAGCCTGCACACGGCGCTCAACGAAGGGACGCGACACCTCATCGATGCCCGAGCCCTGGCCCGCATGAAGGAAGGCGCGATCCTCATCAACACCAGCCGGGGAGGGGTAGTCGATCAGGAGGCGCTCGCCGATGCCCTGCGCTCGGGCCACCTGTTCGGGGCCGGGCTGGACGTCACGGACCCCGAACCGATGCGCGCCGCGGACCCGTTGGTCGGTCTACCCAACTGCCTGGTGGTGCCCCATATCGCCTCGGCCTCGGAGCGCACGCGCGACCGGATGGCACAGAAGGCGGCCGCGAACCTCATCGCCGGGCTGCGAGGGGAGCCCTTGCCCGACTCCGTCACAGAGTGAGCGAGTCGACCTAGCCCTCGACGACCTCCGAGCGCTGCTGACCGAGGCCCTCGACGCCGATCTCCACCACGTCACCGGCGGCCAGATAGGGGAACTTGCCCGACAGCGCGACGCCCTGGGGCGTGCCCGTGTTGATGAGGTCACCGGGCTCCAGCACCATGTACTGCGACAGGTGATGGATCACCGTAGCGACCGAGAAGATCATGTCGGACGTGTTCGAGTCCTGGCGCGGCTCACCGTTGACCGTGGACCAGAGTCGTAGTGCGTTGGGGTCGATCTCGTCGGCCGGCACCAGCCACGGACCCACCGGCGCGAACGTCGGCGCGCTCTTGCCCATGGACCACTGGCCACCGGAGTGGTTCATCTGCCAGTCCCGCTCCGACACGTCGTGGCTCACGACATAGCCCGCGACCACGGACAGGGCATCCTCGACGGAGTCGAGATAGCTCGCTCGCGACCCGATCACGATCCCGAGCTCGACCTCCCAGTCGACCTGTGCACTGCGACGCGGAAGGACGATCGGATCGTTCGGACCAACCATCGAGCTGGGGTGCTTGAAGAAGACGATGGGGGTCTCCGGCGCCGGGAAGCCAGATTCAGCCGCGTGGGCCGCGTAGTTCTGCCCGATGCAGACCATCGCGGCCGGCCGGGTGATCGGTGCGCCGACCCGGAGGTCGTCCGCGCCCTCGAGCAGCGGCAGCGTTCCCGCGGCCACGGCTTCGCGCGCTCGGTCGATCCCGCCACCGGCCAGGAACGGTCCGTCGATGTCATCGGTGAGCGGGCGGAGGTCGTGGATCCGGCCATCGACCTCGATGGCGGGGGTCTCGGCTCCGGACGGGCCAAGGCGGCGCAGTGTGGTCACGTAGGGCTCCTTCGGTGGCGGGGTCCGAGACATGGTACGCGTCTGATCAGCCTTTTCGATCGGGCACCCCGGCGCTTTCGATCCAGCCGTGGGGAGGCCGGTGCTACGTTGACGGTTCCCCCGATCAGGAGTCTTCCCCCGATGTCATCTGCCTCCGTCTCGACCTCGCCACTCCAGCCCGTCGGGATCCTGTACGAGCACCCGGAGTGGTTCAAGCCGCTGTTCGCGGAGCTCGAACGTCGGGACATCCCCTTCGAGCCCATCAACGCCGACCGGCTGCGCTACGACCCTGCCATCAGCGAGCTCGACTACAGCCTCGTACTCAATCGGATGAGCCCCTCGTCCTGGCTTCGCAACAGCCGCACGTCGGCCTTTGCGGCGCTCGAGTTCCTGCTCTACCTCGAGGACATCGGGGTACCGGTGGTCAACGGCTCGGTAGCCTATGGCTTCGAGATCTCCAAGGCCCGCCAGCTGCGACTGCTCGAACGCCTGGGCGTCGCTCACCCGAGGGCGCGGGTCATCAACCACCCGAGCGAGGCGGTCGCCGCCGCCCAAGGGCTGAGGTATCCGGTGCTGGTCAAACCCAACATCGGCGGCAGTGGCGCGGGTATCACGTCCTTCGACGACCCGGCAGCGCTGGGGCGTGCGGCGGATGCCGGCGAGCTCGAGTTCGGACCCGACGACACCGCGCTGGTGCAGGAGCACCTCACGCCGGAGGGCGATTCCATCGTGCGCGTCGAGTTCCTCGACGGCCGGTTCCTCTACGCCATCCGTCTCTCACTGATGCCCAACTCGTTCAACCTCTGTCCCGCCGACTACTGCGCGCTTCCTGGGGTCGCGGACGGTGTCTCGGGTCGCGGCCTGCCTATCGCGGGTTACACGCCGCCTGACTCGATCATCGAGGAGGCCGGCCGACTGCTGACCGCGACCGGGGCCGACCTCGGCGGTGTCGAGTACCTCGTCGATTCGCGGACCGGCAGGCCCAGCTTCTACGACATCAACGCGCTGTCGAACTTCGTGGCGGATGCGCCGAACGTCGTCGGCTTCGACCCGTTCGTGAACCTCGTCGACTTCATCGCCGAGCGCGCCGCCAGGTTCGAGGGCGCTCGCGTCTGAATGCCTCTGAGGTCAGTCCTCTGGCTCGACCGTGCGGATGACCACGAGCCGATCGAGCCCGGATTCGGCGGCCCAGACCTCGCCCGGCCGCCCGAGCAGCTGGCGGATCGTCGAGCCCTCATCGGGCATGGGGAACGATTCGAACGACTCCGTCGCGGGATCGAAGCGGACGATGCTGTTGGCCCCGAAGTCGGTCAGCCACACGGCGTCATGCTCGTCCACGTAGACCGCGTAGGCCCTGGGCGTCGCACCCGGTAGAAGCCACTCGTCCCACTGCTCGGTGGCGGGGTCGTAGACGCCGACCTTGCCCGCTTCCCACTCCGCGACCCAGACGCGGTCCGTGCTGTCGCACCACACACGTCGGGCACCTTGTCCCTTGGTCGGTGGCCAGAGCTGCGTAGCCGAGCCGTCTTCCCGATCGATGCGAGCGATGTGACTGCCGGCCAGCGAGGCGTACCAGACGTCACCTCCAGGGCAGGTCGCGATGCCGTACGGTCCGCGTCCGCCAGGCGCGTCGAAGACCTCGACGGTGCCGACCGCGGGGTCGAGCCGGCCGTAGATACCGTTCTGGCCGGTGAACCAGAGCAAGCCCTCAGCGTCGAACGTGGCGGTATTGAGGTTGGTATCGGGACGCTCCTCGGGCAGCGGGAAGGCCGTCACTTCGTGTGTGACCGGATCGACGGTGACGATGGCGTTCAGCCCGCCGTCGGTGACCCAGGCTGCTCCGTCTGCTCCGACGATCACGCCGTGCGGTCTTGAACCCGCCCCCAAGTGGGATGGCGGTGATCTCTCCGCTCGCAGGATCGAGCAGGCCCAACGTGCCATCCCACTGGCCGGTGTACCAGACGCCACCATCGACGGCTGGGGCCACGTCGTGCGGATGCGTGTCGGCTGGGAGCGCGTACTCCTGGACCTCGTATCCATCGACGGCTGCCACCGGGCTCGCGAGCGACAGGGCCAGGAGGGAGGTCGTGGCGAGGAGTGAGACGGACAGAGTCGGGCGCATCTTCATGCCCGGGAGTCTGACAGCGTGCTCAAGCGCGACGATGTGAGCCACGGCACCGATCGTCGCGGACTACTCGGTGGTCGC
>CAYZDQ010000211.1:0-5040 GCA_964476955.1 uncultured Anaerolineaceae bacterium | reverse complement strand
CTTCCTGGCCACCCGCGGCCGGAAGGACATCCCCGGCTTCTTCCAGAACTTCGCCGAGTGGGCTCACGAGGCCATGAGCGGCTGGTCCATCGGCATGGGTGGCGGCAAGGCCATCAAGTACCTGCCCATCTTCGCCGCCTTCTTCGTGCTCATCCTGGCCTTCAACTGGAGCGGCCTCATCCCGGGCATCGGCATCTTCCCCAACACCCGCGCGCCGACCAGCGACCTGAACGTCACGCTGGGCCTGGCCATCTTCGCTTGGCTGTACTTCCAGATGCAGGGGTTCCGAGCGCTCGGCGTCGGCGGCTACCTCTCGAAGTTCTTCCCGGTCCATGAGTTCCGGAACGGCATCGGCGCTGGCCTGATCGCCCTCTTCGTCGGTTTCGTCGAGCTCATCCTCGAGTTCGTCAAGCCGGTCACGCTGTCGATGCGACTCTTCGGCAACATCTACGGCGGAGAGGTCGCACTCGCCATCGTCGTGGCCCTTGCGGGCGCGTTCCTGATCCCGGTCGCACTGTACGGCCTCGAGATCATCCTGACCACGATCCAGGCACTCATCTTCGCCACGCTGACCCTGATGTTCATCCTCGCGGCCATCGAGAGCCACAGCGAGGAGGGACACGAGGAGGAAGAGGTGCTCGCCGCCGAGGCGCTCGGCGGGAGCGACGCGGAACAGGGGGCAGCCGCCAGCGCCTAAGCATCAACGAAAGGGCAACGTCGCCCACACCACCACTCACCAACCATCACTCAGGGAACCAAGCAGGAGGACAAGGAAACCATGGACCTCGCACCTCTCGGCGCCGGCCTCGCCGCCATCAGCATCATCGGCCCCGGCATCGGCATCGGCATCCTCGCCGGCATGAGCGCCAGCGCCATCGGTCGAAACCCCGATGCTGCTGGCCAGATCCGCAGCGTCGCCGTGCTCATGGCCGCGTTCGCTGAGGGCCTCGGCATCATCGCGCTCGTCGTCGCGCTCGCCCTCGTCTTCGTCGGCTAGACGACCCAGGAGCAGCAGAGACCGTGGAAACCCTGGCCCTGGCCCAAGGCCTGACCGAAGCCTTGCCCGTGCTTGCCGCCGAGGCGGAAGGCGAGGGCGGTGGGCTGACCGTCAACCTCTTCTGGGTCCTCGTCGCTGCCGCGAACTTCCTCGTCTTCTTCCTCTTGGCGTGGAAGATCGCCATCGAGCCTCTGGGCGAGCGCCTGCAGGAGCGCCGTGAGCGCATCGAGCAGGGTCTGAAGGACGCGGACGCGGCCCGACGTGACCGCGAGAGCGCAGCCGAGCAGCACCAGGCCGTCCTCAACGAGGCCCGGCGCGAAGCCAGCGAGATCGTGCAGCGTGCCCAGAAGGTGGCCGACGAGACCCGTGACAAGGGCGTCGCCGACACCCAGGCGGAGATCGATCGCATGCGTGAGCGTGCTGTCGCCGACATCGATACCGAGCGGGTACGTGCGCTCGCGGACGTTCGTGGCCAGGTCGCGGAGCTTGCGCTCGCTGCAGCCGGTGCGGTCGTGGGCGAGACCATGAGCGACGAGCGCGAGAAGCGGCTCGTGGACGAGTTCCTGACCCAGGTCTCGGCCGAAGCACCCTCAGGAGACGATCGCAACTGATGACCCCTGTCATCGCACCGGACGCATGGCGCTAGCCCGCAGTACGGCACGCCGCTACGCCGAGGCCGCCTTCGAGATCGCCGAGCGCGATGACTCGATGGAGGCCTGGGTCGCGGCGTTCGCCATCGCCGACGAGCGCCTCACGGGCAGCGAGGCCATCCGCCTGCTGTCCAACCCGGCGGTGCCCGCCACCGCGCGTGTCGAGGTGCTCGAGCGCATCCTCGGCGAGGACGTGACCGGCGCGCAGCGCAACCTGCTGGCGCTGCTGGTCCGCCGTGGCCGCTTCGAGCAGTTGCCCGCAGTCATCCGCGAGTTCGGTCGTCTCTATCGCCAGCGTGAAGGCATCGTGCAGGCCACCGTGACCTCTGCCGTGGCCCTGGAGACCACCGAGATCGAGTCGCTCCAGGCTCACCTGGAGACGATGACCGGCAAGCACATCGAGCTCAGCCAGGAGGTCGACCCATCGCTGCTCGGCGGTGTGGTGGTCCGCGTCGGCGACCAGCTCATCGACGGCTCCGTACAGGGCCGCCTCGAACGACTCCGTACCGACCTCACCAACATCGCCATCTGACGCCGCCCAGTAAGGAACACCCATGGCCATCCGCTCCGACGACATCACCCAGATCATCAAGTCCGCGATCGACGAGTTCGATTCGGGCGTGGAGACCCGTTCGGTCGGCACCGTCGTGGAGGTCGGTGACGGTATCGCCCGCATCTACGGCCTCGAAGGTGCCCTCGCCTCCGAGCTGCTCGAGTTCCCCGGCGGGGTCAAGGGCATGGCCCTCAACCTCGAAGAGGAGACGGTCGGTGCGGTGATCCTGGGTGATTACACCCAGATCAAGGAAGGCGACACCGTCAAGACCACGGGCACCGTGGTGGAGGTGCCGGTGGGACCCGAGCTGATCGGCCGCGTGGTCGACGTGCTGGGCAACCCCATCGATGACAAGGGCCCCATCAACGCCAGCATCACCCGACCGGTGGAGCGCGTAGCCCCAGGCGTCATCACGCGCAAGTCGGTCGACACGCCGCTGCAGACCGGCATCAAGGCCATCGACGCGCTGATCCCCATCGGCCGCGGCCAGCGTGAGCTCATCATCGGCGACCGCCAGACCGGCAAGACCACCGTCGCCATCGACGCCATCATCAACCAGAAGGGCAAGGGCGTCGTCTGCGTCTACGTGGCTATCGGCCAGAAGCTCTCGACCATCGCCCAGACGGTGGCCGTGCTCGAGCGCGAAGGCGCCATGGACCACACCATCGTGGTCGTGGCCGGCGCCGAGGACCCGGCTCCGCTGCAGTACCTGGCCCCCTACAGCGGTGTGGCCATGGGCGAGTTCGTGATGGAGGACGGCGTCGAGATCGACGGGGTGACCATCAAGGACGCCCTCTGCGTCTACGACGACCTGACCAAGCACGCCTGGGCCTACCGCGAGATGTCGCTGCTGCTGCGTCGCCCGCCCGGCCGTGAGGCCTATCCCGGTGATGTCTTCTACCTGCACAGCCGCCTGCTCGAGCGTGCCGCGCGCCTCAACGAGGACAACGGCGGTGGCTCGCTGACGGCACTGCCCATCATCGAGACGCAGGCCAACGACGTCTCGGCCTACATCCCCACCAACGTCATCTCCATCACCGACGGCCAGATGTTCCTGGAGTCCGACCTCTTCAACGCCGGCCAGCGGCCCGCCTTGAACGTGGGCATCTCCGTCTCGCGTGTCGGTTCGGCGGCCCAGAACAAGGCCATGAAGAAGGTGGCCGGTCCGCTCAAGCTCGACCTGGCCCAGTTCCGCGAGCTGGCCGCGTTCGCGCAGTTCGCCTCTGACCTGGACAAGGCCACTCGCGATCAGCTCAACCGTGGCGAGCGCATCTCCGAGGTCATCAAGCAGCCGCAGTTCAGCCCGCTGCCGGTGGAGCGCCAGACGGCCATCCTGTGGGTCGTGACCAACGGCTACCTCGATGACATCGAGACCGCCCAGGTGCGCGCCTTCGAGGATGGCTTCTACCGCTACCTCGACGCTGAGCAGGGTGAGCTCATGAGCAAGCTCGCCGGCGGAGCCTGGGATGACGAGGTCATCGAGGCCCTGCGGACCGCGGCTGACAACTTCAAGCAGACCTTCACGGCCTAAGAGGAAACGTGCCCAGTCAGCGCGAGATCCGGCGCCGCATCGGATCTGTCGGAAACATCAAGCAGATCACCCGCGCCATGCAGTTCGTGGCTGCCTCCAAGCTTCGCCGAGCCCAGGACGCCACGCTCGCGTCGCGGCCGTACAGCGACAAGCTGGACGAGGTCCTCGCGGATGTGGCGGCCGTGGTCGATCACGACCAGCACCCCTTGCTGGCCGAGGAGCGGGCGGGCCCTCGTCTCATCGTGCTCTTCACCAGCGATCGCGGCATGGCCGGCTCGCTCAACACCAACACCATCCGCTTCGCAGCCCAGCAGATCTCCAAGGCCACCGACGAGCTGCAGGTGGTGACCGTCGGCCGCAAGGGCACGGCCGCCATGCGACGCGCGCACGTGCCCCTGGCGGCCTCGTTCGACGGTTTCGGCGACAAGCCGGCCTTCGCCGACATCCTGCCCCTGGCCCGCCTCATCAGCGACGACTTCCTGGCCGGCACCTACGTCAAGGTGCATCTGCTCTACCCGGGCTTCGTCTCGACGCTCGTACAGCGCCCGGAGATGAAGCGCCTGCTGCCGGTCAAGCCCAGCTCGGACACCGCCGAAGGCGTCCCCGGCGGGCAGTTCATCTTCGAACCCAACCCTGCCCAGGTCCTCGAGCAGCTCATGCCGCGCTACGTGGCCACGCGCCTCTTCCAGGCCGTGCTGGAGCTCACTGCCAGCGAGCAGTCTTCACGCATGGTGGCGATGCGCAGCGCCACCGACAACGCCCAGGAGCTCATCGACGACCTCACCCTCACCTACAACAAGGTCCGCCAGTCGAACATCACGCGCGAGATGATCGAGATCGCGACCGGCGCCAGCAGCACTTGAGTACCACGGAGGAAACAGCCCACATGGCGGCAACCACCACCACCAAGCCCGAGCAGACCGCAGGTACGGTCGGGCGCGTCATCGCCATCACCGGGCCCGTCGTGGACGTGGAGTTCCCCGCGGGTCAGCTGCCGGCGATCTACAACGCCCTCACCATCGACACGCCCGAAGGCTCGGTCACCTGTGAGGTGCAGCAGCACCTCGGCAACAACTGGGTGCGCACCGTGGCCATGACCTCCACCGACGGCATGGCCCGCGGGGTGGAGGTTGTGGACACCGGCGGCCCCATCAGCGTGCCCGTCGGCCCCGAGACCCTGGGCCGCGTCTTCAACGTCCTCGGCGACGTCATCGACGGCGGTAGCGAGGTCACCACCGAGACCACCTATCCCATCCACCAGAAGCCGCCCGCGTTCGAGGACCAGGCCACGGCCACGGAAGTGTTCGAG
>CAYZDQ010000210.1:0-5043 GCA_964476955.1 uncultured Anaerolineaceae bacterium | reverse complement strand
CCTTGGGCAGCGGCTGGTACAGCGGATGGCCCAGCATGACCGCCTCCGCCTCGATGCCGCCAACGCCATAGCCGAGGATGCCCAGGCCGCTGATCATGGTGGTGTGGGAGTCGGTGCCCACGAGCGTGTCGGGGAAGGCCGTGGCCTCTCCGGTCTCGCTTTCGCGCAGGCTGACCACGTCACCGAGGAACTCGAGATTGACCTGGTGCACGATGCCGGTGCCGGGCGGCACGACGCGGAAGCCACGCAGCGCGGTCTGGGCCCAGCGCAGCAGCTGGTAGCGCTCGCCGTTGCGCTCGTACTCCTTCTCCACGTTGAAGGCGTAGGCGTCCGCCGAGCCGAATCGATCGATCTGCACGCTGTGGTCGATGACGAGGCTGGCCGGCACCAGCGGGTTGACCAGGGCGGGATCGCCACCGAGCTCGTCCATGGCGTCGCGCATGGCCGCGAAGTCGACCACCGCGGGCACGCCGGTGAAGTCCTGCAGCAGGACGCGGCCGGGCATGAACGGGATCTCGACCGCACTGCCGCTGTTGGGGCGCCAGCCGGCCAGGGCAGCGACGTCCTCGGCCGTGGCCGTGCTCGAGGCGCTGTTGCGGAGCACGTTCTCGAGCAGGATCTTGACGGTGAAGGGCAGTTGCGCCAACCGGTCACTGACCGCGTCGAGGCGGTAGATCACCGCTTCGTGCGCACCCACGGACAGGCGGTCGCGCGCGTCAGCGGCAGGGGAGGTGGACATCGATGCCATGAGGCGGTCTCCGAATTGGGCGCGGCGGGCGCGCTCGTGATGTCGGCACCTGACGGGAGTGCCCGCCTCGGGTCGGTATCTGCTTCCCTTCCAGTATACGGCCGGCCCCTGGGGCCGATAGGCTGTAGCGGTGAACGAGACCCACGGCGCGCCCGGCCACAGCCATCCGCATCCGCCCGGAGACCCCAGCGGCCACCCGCGTATCGGCTTCGTCGGCGCAGGCCGGGTCTCGTGTGCGCTCGGTGTCGTGTTCGCCCGCGCGGGCTGGCCCGTGGAGGCCATCGCCACGCGTGACGGAGCGCACGCGGCTCGCTTCCTCGAGCTCGTGCCCGGCGCCCACGCGGCACCCTCGGTAGCGGCGCTCGCCGATGAGGTCGATCTCGTCTTCGTGACCGTGCCCGACGATGTCATCGCCGACGTGGCGGCACAGCTGCGCCTGTACGCGGGCCAGGCCGCGGTCCATACCTCGGGCGCGCTCGATGCCACGGTGCTGGAGCCTGCGCGCGCGGCCGGTACGCAGCTGGGCTCGTTCCACCCCATGGTCGCCTTCGCCAACCAGGAGGCGGCCGTGCGCGCGCTGCCGCAGGCCACGATCGCGGTCGAGGGCGACGAGGTCCTGGTGGGGCTGCTGGCGCAGCTGGCTACGGACATCGGTGCACAGCCGGTCCGCCTGCCGCCCACCGGCAAGACCGCCTATCACGCGGCGGCGGTGCTCGCGGGTGGCGGTGTCATCGGCCTGCTCGACGGTGTGGCCGAGGTCGCGCGTGGTGCCGGGCTCGATGAAGCCGGCGCCCTCGCCATCTACGTCCCGCTCATCCGCCAGGCGCTGACCAACGCAGAGGCCATGGGCGTCGGCGAGGCGCTCACAGGGCCCTTCGTGCGCGGCGACGTGGGCACGGTCCGCAACCACCTCGCGGCCATGGCACGGCTGGCGCCGGGGGCGCTGGAGATGTACCGCGCGACCGCGGTACGCGAGCTCGAGCTGGCGGTCGCGCGTGGCGCCATCGACGAGGACCAGGCGGCGCCGCTGCGGGACCTGCTCGAAGACCGATAGGCGGTACCATCGACACATGCAGCGAGGCGTCGGCTCCATCCGCGTGACACACCGAGGGACGCGGTTCGTGTCACCCGCCGGCGCCGGCCGTCAGCCGCATCCGCTTTCTCGCGATCACTCTCGCAGGGTCCTGCGGACGCCACGCGCGGCCCGTGCCGCGACCGTGCGTGAGCCGGTGGGTGCGGTGCGGCGTTCGGCCCGCAGCCTCACCGCCGGCACGTCGGGCCCGAGCCTGGGTGCACGCACCATCCGGCCGACCTCGATCCACTGGTCGACCCCTCGCCGGGCGCTCCGCGACCCGCGCTCGTTCCGCGCGGTGACCGGCCCACGCTGAGGTGGGCAGATCCCGGTCCGGTACCGGCCTTCCCGTGGTCCAGGCGTTCTCCGCGGGCGGCGTGGTCATCCGCCACGGTGAGCACGGTCCGGAGCTGGTGCTGGGGCTACGGCGGCGGGACCGGCGCAACGCCACCTGGGCCTTGCCCAAGGGCACACCCGACGGCGACGAGACGCCCGAGCAGACCGCGTTGCGCGAGGTGACCGAGGAGACCGGCCTGCGCGTGCGCATCGTCGACAGCATCGGAGACATCCGCTACCGCTTCGTGCGCGACGGGCACCGCATCGACAAGACCGTGCACTACTACCTCATGGAGGTGACCGGTGGAGACCTGGCCGATCACGATCACGAGTTCGACGACGTGCGCTGGTTCGCGGTGGGTGAGGCTGACGCCGTGATGCGCTTCCCGACTGAGCGGGACATCGTGGCCCGGGCCCTGCCCGTGGCCGGACTGGCCTAGGCCGATGGGCACCCGCCGAACCGCGCTCAACGAAGATCACGCTGCATCCGGGGCCCGATTCACCGAGTTCGGTGGGTGGGAGATGCCGGTGCGCTATGGCTCGATCATCGATGAGCACCAGGCCGTACGTGAAGCGGCGGGCCTCTTCGACCTCTCGCACATGGGCGAGCTTCGGGTGGATGGACCGGCTGCGGCGACGGCGCTCGCAGGAGCCCTGGTCAACGATCCCGGGCGACTGGCGCTGGGCCGCGCAGGCTACTCGCTCATGTGCACGCCCGAAGGTGGCGTCATCGACGACCTGATCGTCTATCGCCTCCGCCCCGATGCCTTCCTCGTCGTGCCCAATGCCTCCAACCAGGCGGTCGTGTCGGAAGAGCTGCGAGCGCGCACGGCCGAGTTCGCCGTGGATCTCACCGACGAGACGCTGATGACCTCGCTGCTGGCGATCCAGGGGCCGGCGGCCGCAGGGATCCTGGCGGGGCTCACGGACGTCGACCTCGGGTCGCTGCGCAACTACAGCGCGACCGAGGCGACCGTGGCCGGTCAACCCGTCCTGCTCGCTCGCACCGGCTACACCGGCGAGGACGGCTTCGAGATCTTCACCCGCTGGGATCATGGGCCTGCGTTGTGGGCCGCCCTGCTCGAGGCCGGTGAGCCCCGGGGCCTGGTCCCCTGCGGCCTCGGCGCCCGCGACACGCTGCGGCTCGAGGCCGGCATGCCGCTCTACGGCAACGAGCTGGACCGCGAGACGACACCGTTCGAGGCCGGCCTGGGCTGGGCCGTGCAGCTCGACCACCCGTTCATCGGCCACGAGGCGTTGGCGAGCGCCGAGGTGCGCAAGCATCTCGTCGGGCTGGCACTGCGAGGTCGGGGCATCGCCCGCCACGGCTACCCCGTCGTACGCTCGGGCGAGACCGAGCCGATCGGCCTGGTCACAAGCGGCAGCCAGTCGCCGACGCTGGGTACAGCCATCGCCATGGCCTACGTCCCGCCCATTGATGCGGCCGCGGGTACCATGCTCGAGGTCATCGTCCGCGAGGCTGCTGTGCCCGCGGAGGTGGTGCCATTGCCGTTCTATCGAAGACCGGGCCGTTGAGCCCGGCCCGCAGGCCCGCCGGGGGAGCGCCGGGTCGCCCCTTGACCGCTGGAGGACCTTGACGTGGATGTACCCCAGACCCTGCGCTACTCCAAGGACCACGAGTGGCTGCGCACGCAGGCGGGCGAGGCGGTCGTGGGCATCACGGCCTACGCCGCGGACGAGCTCGGGGATGTCGTCTTCGTGGAGCTGCCCGAGATCGGACGGAAGCTGGCCACGGACGAGACCTTCGGCGTGATCGAGTCTGTGAAGACCGCCAGCGACCTGTTCGCACCGGTGGCCGGCGAGGTCGTGGCCGTGAACGAGGCCCTCGGAGATGCGCCCGAGCTGGTCAACTCGGAGCCCTACGAGGGTGGCTGGATGGTCCGCCTGCGCCTGGAGGATGGGACTGCCGGTGACGAGCTGATGGATGCCGACGCCTACCAGGCGATGATCGGCGACTGAGGTGGTCTACGGCCCGCACACCCCCGAGAGTCGCGCGCAGATGCTCGCGGCCCTGGGTCTCGACTCGGTCGACATGCTCTTCGACGACATCCCGCAGGCCGTGCGCGCCACGGCCCTGGATCTGCCCGAGCCCCTGTCGGAGCTGGAGCTCAGCCGCGAGTTGGGCGCGCTGGCGGGGCGCAACCGCGTCGACCTCGTGTCCTTCCTGGGTGCAGGCGTGTATCAGCATCACATCCCCGCCGCGGTCGACGCGGTCATCTCGCGGGGCGAGTTCTACACCGCCTACACGCCCTATCAGCCGGAGATCAGCCAGGGCACGCTCCAGACGATCTACGAGTTCCAGTCGTTGCTGGGCGAGCTGACCGGCCTGCCGGTCGTGTCCGCCTCCCATTACGACGGTGCGGCCGCCACGGCTGAGGCGGCGCTCATGACCGTGCGCGCGACTCGCCGTGATCGGGTGCTCGTCAGCCGAGCCGTCCACCGTCACTACCTCGACACGGCGCGCACCTACTTCAGCGCCGGCACGCGCGAGATCGAGGAGCTGCCCACGCTCGCCGACGGCACCACCGACCTGGCGGCGCTGCAGGCCGCGCTGGCGGACGACTCACACCCGGTAGCCGGCGTCATCCTGGGCCAGCCCAACGTCTTCGGGGTGCTCGAGCCCATGGCCCGCGCGGCCGAGCTGGCACACGCCGCAGGCGCGCTCTTCGTGGCCGTGGTCGAGCCGGTCTCGCTGTCGGTGCTGGCTCCGCCGAGCGACTACGGCGCAGACATCACCGCGGGGGAGGGGCAGCCGCTGGGTATCGCGCCCGGCTACGGCGGGCCCTACCTGGGCTTGCTGGCGTGCCGGCAGGAGCTCATCCGCCAGATCCCAGGCCGCATCGTGGGGGCGACCACCGACATCGAG
>CAYZDQ010000209.1:0-5044 GCA_964476955.1 uncultured Anaerolineaceae bacterium | reverse complement strand
CCATAGACCTCATGTTCCTCATCGAGCGACTCGATGCTCTCGTAGAGCAGGGTCGCCGACTTCCCGGCACCAACGCCGTGATGGTCGACAAGGTAGCTGCTACCGATCTGATCGAGCAGCTGCGTGTGGCCGTGCCCGAAGAGGTCCGCCAGGCCAAGCGCATCAACGAGGAGTCCTCGCGGCTCGTCGAGCGTGCGCAGGATGAGGCCGAGCGCATCATCGCGCGTGCCCAGGAGCAGGCCGCCTTCCTCATCGAGGAGCGTGAGCTGACCCGGGCCGCCGAGCAGCGCTCGGAGGAGATCATCGAAGAGGCCAGGGGCGAGGCCCAGGAGATCCAGCAGGGAGCGGACGCCTACGCCGCCAACGTCCTCGTCAAGCTCGAGGGTGAGGTGGTCAAGGCGCTGCAGTCCATCCGACGCGGCCTGTCCGCGCTCGACGAGCGCTACCCGGCTGATGGCAGCGAACCTACCGAAGCAGACCCCGAGTCCGCGCCCGATGAGCGGACCCATGCTCAGCTATAACGTCGCGGACCTGCTGCGCTCGGCGCCCGGCACCAGCGAACGCTTCGAGGTCGCGGAGCCCCCGCTGCCGATCGCGGACGAAGTCGAGTTGGTGGACCCCGTCACCGGCGAGATCCGCCTCATCTACTCGGGTCGGAGCATCCTCGTCCAGGGGCGGCTCCAGACCGCGATCGCCGAGCAATGCTCGCGTTGCCTGCGGCCGGCGCGCGCTCCCGTCTCGGTCGAGCTCGCAGAGGAGGCGCTACCCTCGGTCGACGTTTCGAGTGGAGCACCGCTCGAGGCCGAGGCAGAACCCGACCTGCTCCGTCTGACCGATCATCACGAGCTCGATCTCGAGCCTGCGGTGCGGGATGCCATCTCGCTGGCCGAGCCCATCGCGCCACTATGCCGGCCTGACTGCCCTGGTCTGTGTGAGACCTGTGGCGTGGATCTGACCGACGACCCGGGGCACCGACACCCCGCTGAAGACATCGACCCCCGGCTGGCTGCCCTGGCCAGCCTGCGCGAACAGCTGAACTAGTCCAAGAAGGAGAAGAGGTTACCCATGGGAGTCCCCAAGCGACGTGTCTCGAGCACACGCAAGCGCGAGCGGCGCTCGCACCACGCGCTTTCCGTGCCCAGCCTGGAGGAGTGCTCGCACTGCCACCAGCCCAAGCGTCCGCATCACGCCTGCCCCAACTGTGGCTGGTACGGCGGTCGCGAGGCGGTGAAGATCCGCGAGAAGTCCACGCCGGAGCAGAGCGCCTGATCTCCGCCCACGCAGGATCGATCGACCGAGCCGCCTGACATGGATGTCGAGGCCCTGAGCCGGCACGAGGAGGGCTACCTTGATCGTCCGCGCGTAGCCGTGGACGCCATGGGCGGCGACCACGCGCCCGAGGAAGTCGTGCGTGGTGCGGTCGAATGGGCCCATCAGCATTCCGATGTCGAGGTCATCCTCGTCGGCGACGAAGCGCGGATCACGCCCTTCATCGACGAGGCCCTGCCGGAGCACGTGACCATCGTCCACGCCAGCGAGGCCGTGGGCATGGACGAAGGGCCGGCCGTGGCTGTCCGTCGCAAGAGGGACGCCAGCATCAACGTGGCCATGCGCCTCGTCCGCGACGGCGAGGCTGACGCGGTCGTGACGGCAGGTCATACCGGCGCGGGCGTAGCCTCGGCCATCTTGCACCTGAAGCGCCTGCCCGGCGTCGACCGTCCGGCGCTGGCCGTGCAGTTGATCACCGAGAAGGGCCCGCTGACGCTGCTCGACATCGGTGCTACCACCGACTCCACCGGCGTCAACCTGGCGCAGTACGCCCACATGGGCTCGCTCTTCAGCGAACGTGTGCTCGGTGTCGAGAACCCCAGCGTGGCCCTGCTCTCGATCGGCGGCGAGGAAGGCAAGGGTGAGATCCGCGTGCAGGATGCGACCGTGCTCCTGCGCGACGGCCACCTCAACTTCGTGGGCAACGTCGAAGGACGTGACGTGCCCCACCACCCAGCGGACGTGGTCGTTTGCGACGCCACGGTGGGCAACGTCCTGATGAAGTTCTTCGAGGGCCTTTCGCTGACGATCTTCGGCATGCTCGAGGACGAGTTCCGACGGCCGCCCTGGGGGCCGCTGGGCTATCTCTTCATGCGCCCGGGTATCGGTCGCATCCGCGAGCGCTTCGACTACGAGAAGCTCGGTGGCTCGCCGCTGCTCGGCGTCAACGGCACCGTGCTCATCACCCACGGCAGCGCCAAGCGCCGCATGATCGGCTATGCCGTAGAGGTCACGGCCGCGGCAGCCAGGGCCAACATCCCAGAGCGCATCAAGACCACGCTGGTGGAGGAGGGCGTGGACTTGTCCACGGCTCAGAAGAAGACCGCTGCGCTCCACCCTGACGGGACCAACCCCGCGGACGAGGTCGACGAGCGTGACTGATGCCCCCGGCGGGGCACGCACCGGCACCACGGTCCATGAGCCCGAACGTGAAGGCCGGCAGCTGGCGCTGTCCGCCGTCTTCGAGGCCGAGTTCGGTCAGCGCACCGCCACCCGCGTCCTGGAGCACCGGCTCGCCGATGGCGACATCGGTGAGCGCGCCGGCGCCCATGCCACTCGCATCGTGGAGGCCGTGGTGGCCTACCGCGACACCATCGACGCCCGCATCGAGGAGGTCGCGCCGCAATACCCCGTGGTGCAGCTCGCGCGCATCGACCGGGCATTGCTGCGTTGTGGAGTGGGCGAACTGCTACACTGCCCGACGACGCCAGCCCGGGTCGCGATATCGGAGTGGGTCGAGCTCGCTCGAACCTACAGCGGAGAGCCCACCCGGCGGCTCATGAATGGCGCTCTCGGGCGTGTCGCTCAACAGGCGGCCGCCGTAGCAGAGGGGATCGAAGGGGACGATGAGTCCGCGGGAGGTACCCAGAGCGTGACCGATACAGTGACCCAAGCCCATACGGAGGGAACCAGAGAGTGACCGCTTCGACCTTCGAGCGACTCAAGAAGATCATCGTCGAGCAGCTCGGTGTGGACGAGGCCGATGTCAAGCTTGAGGCGTCGTTCGTGGATGACCTGAACGCCGACTCCCTTGACCTCGTCGAGCTCGTCATGAGCCTCGAGGAGGAGTTCGGTACCGAGATCTCGGACGAAGACGCGGAGAACATCCGCACCGTCCAGGACGCTGTCGACTACATCGACGAGCGCCTCAACCAGTAATCCCCACCGGGGTCGATGCCTACGAGCACAACGGAGCTCGCCGACCGTCTCGGCCTTGAATTCGACGACCCCGCGCTTCTGACCGAAGCGCTCGTCCACAGCAGCTATGTGAACGAACACCCCGAGGGGTCCTCGCGCTCCAATGAGCGCCTGGAGTTCCTCGGGGATGCTGTGCTTTCGCTGGTCATGTCGGAAGCGCTCTTCAAGCGCCATCCCGATGAGCAGGAAGGCGTCCTCACCACCCGCCGCGCGGCCGTCGTCTCCACCCGTGGCCTGGCGCGTATCGCCCGCCGCCTCGGCATCGGCGAGGCCCTCATCCTGGGGCAGGGCGCACAGAACTCCGGCGAGCGTGAGCGGCCATCCGTGCTGGCCGGTCTCTTCGAATCGATCGTGGCCGCCATCTACCTCGACCAGGGCCTCGAGGCTGCCGGCCGATTCATCCTCGACTCCGCTGCACCCGAGCTGGACGCGGCGCTGCCGGCCGATGTGCTGAAGGCACCCAAGAGCCGTCTGCAGGAGCACGCCTTCTCGGTCACCGGCCACGCGCCCGCCTACCGCATCGTCAGCAGCGAGGGCCCCGATCACGCCCGCCATTTCGTGGTGGAGGTCGCCATCGACGGCGATGTCATCGGCAGCGGCGAGGGCCGCAGCCGGCGTGAGGCCGAGACACACGCGGCCGAGGCCGCGCTCGAGCACCTCGAGGCCGCCCCTGCCCCCGAGGCCGTAGCACCAGGAGTCTGGCGCGCCTGCGCGAGCTGCGCATGGTCGGCTTCAAGTCGTTCGCCGAGCGCACGACCGTCGAGTTCGGTCCCGGCATCTCGGCCGTGGTCGGTCCCAACGGCAGCGGCAAGTCCAACCTCGCCGACGCCCTGCGCTGGGCGCTGGGTGAGCAGGGTCGCGCACTGCGCAGTCGCCGCGCCGAGGACCTCATCTTCGCCGGTTCGGCCAACCGCCGCGCCGTGGGCATGGCCGACGTCAGCCTCGTCATCGACAACGAGGACCGCATGCTCTCGGTCGACTTCGAGGAGGTCGAGCTCTCGCGCCGGCTCTTCCGCTCGGGTGAGAACGAGTACCTGCTCAATCGCCAGCGCATCCGACTGCGCGACCTCGTCGAGCTGCTGGACGATGCCAACATCGCGGACAACGCCTTCCTCTTCATCGGTCAGGGCATGGTCGACCAGGCCCTGGCTCTGCGTCCCGAGGAGCGGCGGCCGCTGTTCGAGGAGGCAGCCGGCATCCGCAAGCATCAGCGCCGTCGCAAGAAGGCGGAGAACGAGCTGTCGGAGGCCGAGTCCAATCTCGAGCGCGTTCGTGACCTGCTGGCCGAGCTTCGGCCGCAGGCCCGCCGCCTGGCCGCCCAGGCCGAGCAGCAGGAGGCCCGCATGGTGGCCGGCGCCGAGCTGGCCGAGGCGCTCGTAGCCGGAGCTCGCGCCCGGTTGGCCGCGGCCGAGGTCGAGTCACAACGCCATGCCCAGGCACTGGCCGGCTCGCGCGGTGAGGCCGATGCCGCGCTGGGTGCCCTGCGAGACGCAGAGGAGCAGGCGGCTGCCCTGACCCGCGCCCTGTCCGAGCGGGCTGACGCCGAGCAGCGCTTGCGCGAGCGCCTCGACGTGGCGCGTGGTGCGGTGCAGCGGATCGAGCTGGCCCAGACCCGTACCGCCAGCGAGGCCCAGGCGCTGGTGCGTGAGCTCGACCGGATCGGCGAGGAACTGGCCCGCGCGGGCGTCTCGCGCGCACTGGTGCTCTGCGGCCGCTCGGTGGCCGAGGGCACGGGCCTGCCCGACCGGATCGAGGCGGCGTCGGACGGGCGCGTGGCCGGGGTCTTTCCGCGCGTGCG
>CAYZDQ010000208.1:0-5058 GCA_964476955.1 uncultured Anaerolineaceae bacterium | reverse complement strand
ACCGACTGCGAGCAGGTGGACATCCTGGTGACCCAGGTGGACGGTGACTTCAGCTACCCCAAGCCCTCGCGCTCCTCCTACGCTACGGCCACCATCAACGACCTGCCAGAGGGCAACTACAAGATCGAACAGCTCGATCCCGCCTGTGCCGACTGGTCGGTGCGCGTCGACTGGATGACCAACTAGCCACTCTCGCACGCGCGAGGAAGCGCCTCAGCTCAAGTGGGCTCGAGGCGCTTTCGTCTATCCGGAAGCGGCTCGTTCGAGCGACCGGCTAATCGTCCTTCTTCTTGCGTCGGCCGCCGCGCAGCAGCATGCCCGCCCCGAAGGAACCCGGGCTCAGCCTGCGGCCACCGGAGCGCTTCGTGTCGTCGCTCGGCTCATCCTGTTCCCGACCCGTCGGCCTCGGCCGCGGCCTTGGTGGCAGCCACGTGATCGTCGTGCCGCGCCTGTGCCTCGGCGGCCTCGGCCACCGTTTCGGCCGTGACATCCTCAGCATAGTGGCAAGCGCTCATGTGGCCACCGCCGATGTCGCGCAGCTCGGGCTCGACCGTCTCGCACTTCTCCGGATCGCCAAGCTGCTCGCGCAGCCAGCAGCGGGTGTGGAAACGGCAGCCGGGCGGCGGCGCCACCGGGCTGGGCACGTCACCCTTGAGCACGAGGCGCTTCTTGCGCAGACGCGGGTCCGGCTCGGGCACCGCTGAGAGCAGCGCCACCGAGTAGGGGTGACGCGGCTGTGCGTAGATGGACTCCACCTCCGCCAGCTCCACCAGCTTGCCCAGGTACATCACGCCGACGCGGTCGCTGATGTGCTGCACGACCGCGAGGTTGTGCGCGATGAAGAGGTAGGTCAGGCCGAACTCCTCCTGCAGATCCGCGAGGAGGTTGAGCACCTGGCTCTGGATGGAGACGTCCAGCGCGGACACGGGCTCGTCGAGCACGATGAAGTCCGGGTGCAGGGCGAGCGCTCGAGCGATGCCGATGCGCTGGCGCTGGCCCCCACTGAACTCGTGCGGATAGCGATGGACGTGGCTCTGGTTGAGACCCACCTTGGCCAGCAGGTTGCGCACCAGCTCTTCGCGCTCGTTCTTGTCCTTGAGGCCGTGGACCATGGGCCCTTCGCCCACGATCTCGCCCACGGTCATGCGCGGGTTGAGGCTGGCGTAGGGGTCCTGGAAGACCACCTGCATCTGCTTGGGGACCTCCGCGCGCTCCTCCTTGGACATCTCAGCGATGTCCACGCCCTTGAGCGCGACGGAGCCCTCGGTGGCTTCGAGCAGCTGCAGGATGACCTTGCCCAGCGTGGTCTTGCCGCAACCGGACTCACCGACCAGGCCGAGCGTCTCGCCCTGGCGCACTTCGAAGGAGACGCCGTCGACAGCACGGACTTGAGCCACGGTGCGCAGGCCCATGAGGCCGCCCTTGATGGGGAAGTACTTGTACAGGTCCTCGACCTTCAGTAGCGTCTTGCCCTTGCCCGCAGCGGCCGCGCCTGCCTTCGCCTGCTGGTCGGTCACGAGGCAGACTCCTTGTCATCGGTCTGGGCGGGATCCGGCAGCACCAGCGGCTCGATCGAGATGTCCTCGGCCGCCGCCGCGGCTCGCTCCGGCGGGGCGTCGGCACCGACTGCGGGCACCGAGCCGTCGGGCTCGAGCCAGCAGCGGGATATGTGGGTCCCCTCGAGCTGGCGCACCGGTGGCAGCGAGTCGCAGACCGGCATGGCCACGGGGCAACGTCGCTTGAACATGCAACCCGCAGGCAGGTTCAAGGGGTTGGGCACCACGCCCTTGATGACGTCGAGCCGGCGGCGGCGCTCCCCGAGCTTGGGAATGGAGGCCAGCAGGCCCTTGGTGTAGGGATGATGCGGTCGCTCATAGATGACGATGGCATCAGCGCGCTCCACGACCTTGCCGCCGTACATGACCACGACCTCGTCAGCCATCTCGGCCACGACGCCTAGGTCGTGGGTGATGAGCATGATGGCCATGTCGTTCTGCTCGCGCAGCTCCTTCATCAGCTCCAGGATCTGCGCCTGGATGGTCACATCGAGCGCCGTCGTAGGCTCATCGGCGATGAGCAGCTCCGGCTCGGTCGAGAGGGCCATGGCGATCATCACGCGCTGGCGCATACCGCCGGAAAGCTCGTGTGGATACTGCTTGGCACGCTGTTCGGGCTCGGGGATGCCGACCCTGGCCAGCATCTCGATCGCTCGCTTGGCGGCAGCACCGCGACCCAGACCCATGTGCAGTGTCAGCGCCTCCGCGATCTGGTCGCCGCAGGTGTAGACGGGATTGAGCGAGGTCATCGGCTCCTGGAAGATCATCGACATGCGATCGCCGCGGGTCCGCTCCATGTCCTTGTCGGAGAGGGCCAGCAGGTCCGTGCCGCTGAGCGTGGCCGAGCCGGCCACGATCTCGCCCGGACGCTCGATGAGGCGCATGACGGACATGGCCGTGACGCTCTTGCCGCAGCCGGACTCCCCGACCACGCCCAGCGTCTGCCCGCGCTTGATCTCGAAGCTCACGCCGTCCACGGCCTTGACCGTGCCGTCGATGGTGCCGAAGTGCGTGCGCAGCCCGGAGATCTCGAGGACGTAATCGGTGCCCTTTCCCGCGGCGTCGCCGGTCGCGGGGGTCGGCTGGGTCGGTGTCGTCATGAGGCGTCGATCTTCTGACGCGGGTCGAGCGCGTCGCGCAGGCCGTCACCGAGGAAGCTCGCCGAGAGGACCATGAGGATGAGGATGAGACCAGGCCAGACCACCATCAGCGGGGCGCGGATGAAGTAGTCCTGGGCGTTGGTGAGCATGTTGCCGAGGCTTGCCTCCGGCCGGCTGATGCCGAAGCCGAGGAACGAGAGCGCGGCCTCCACCACCACCGCGTCGGCCACGCCGAGGGCCGCAGCCACGATGAGCGGGCTCATGGCCGGCGGCAGCATGTGGCGGCCGACGATCCGCCGGTGGCCGGCGCCGAGGGCTTTGGCGGCATGCACGAAGTCCATCTCGCGCAACATCAGGAACTCACCGCGGATCAGCCTCGCGGCCAGGGTCCAGCCGGTGATGCCGATGGCGATGATGACGACGTACACGTTGCCTGTGCCGAAGAAGCCCACGATCATGAGGATGATGAAGAGGATAGGCAGGGTCAGCACGATATCCACGAAGCGCATCAGGCCGTTGTCCACCCAGCCACCCACGTAGCCGGCGATGGAGCCGACGAGGCTGCCGATACCCACGATGATGCACACGGCCGCGAAGCCGATCATCAGCGAGGTCTGGGTGGCCTTGGCCAGGCGCACGAAGACGTTCTGGCCGATCTCGTCGTAGCCCAGCGGTGCTTCAGGGAACGAGGGCGGGCCCCAGATGTGCTGCAGGCTGGCCTGCTTGTAGAGGTCACCGGTGAGGAAGGGCACGATCAGGCCGTAGGCGATGAGGACGGATAGGACGATCAGCGAGATGACGGCCAGGCGATGGCGAATGAAACGCTGCCGGACGAGCTGCCAGTAGGTCCGGACGGGGGTCTTGTCGATCTCGTCGAACTCGTCCGCTCCGCCCGCGTCGGCAGGCGTCGCCGCGAAGGGGCTCGCGCTGTCCTGGGGTTCTGCCGTAGCGATGACGTCTCTCCTAGTACTTGATGCGCGGGTCCACGAGGCCGTACAACACGTCGGCCAGGAGGTTGCCCACGATGACGGCCGTGCCGGTGAGCATGGCCACGGCCATGATGACCGGGTAGTCCTTGGCGCCGATAGCGTCGATGAACAAGGAACCGATGCCGGGCCAGCTGAAGATGGTCTCGGTGATGGCCGCGCCCGCGATGAGCGAGGGGATCGACAGGCCCAGCAGGGTCACGATGGGGATGAGTGCGTTGCGCAACGCGTGCTTGAAGATGACCTTGCGCCGCGGCAGGCCCTTGGCCTTGGCCGTGCGTACGTAGTCCTGGTGCAGCACGTCGAGCATCGCGGAGCGCGTGTAGCGGCTCCAGGCAGCGATGGTCAGGATGGCCAGCGAGGTTACCGGCAGGACCATGTGGAAGGCGATGTCGACCGGATCGCCACGTTTACCCAGGCTCTCCATGCCGAAGGTCGGGAAGCCGAACTCGCCGCCGGTCCACTGGCTCAGCAGCACGCCGCCGAGGTAGAGGATGTAGGTGCCCAGCAGGAAGGAAGGGATGGCGTAGCCGAAGGTGGCGGCGGTGGTGATGATCTTGTCCGTCCAGCTGTACTGGCGGACGGCCGCGACTATGCCGATGGGGATGGCGAAGATGATGGTCACGATCAGCGCCGTGCCCATGAGCAGCACTGTCGGTGGCAGGCGCAGGAAGACCTTCTCCATCACAGCCCGGCCGTCGATGAAGCTGTAGCCCCAGGCCGGCCAGTTGACGGCCCACTCGGTCGGATTCAGGCTGCCGTTGAAGTCGATGATCCGGAAGAACGTCGTGACCCAGGCGAGGTACTGCTCGGGCAATGGCCGGTCGAGGCCATATGAGCGGATGAGTGCCTCGATCTGCTCCGGCGGCACGCGCGGCGTGCGGAAGCGATCGGTGGGATCGCCCGGCGAGGCGTACACGATGAGGAAGACGATCATCGAGACGCCGATGAGGATGGGCACCGCCTGGACCACCCGGCGTAGCAGGTATTGGCCCATCTAGTGGGCTACCCGGCGGAACATGTAGGCAGGGGACGAGAAGGGCACGTGGGTCCGTCGTTGCGGAGGATGAATGGTTACGGGGGCCGCTCACGGCGTCTGCCGCCGAGAGCGACCCCCTGACGTGGCCTAGACCACGTTCAGTGCACTAGTGCGGGGAAGGACTACTCCTTGACGGTCGCCCCACCCTTGTTGATCTTCTCGAGCTCCCAGAACCAGGTCGGGGTGCTCATGACGGACTCGTCCCAGTCGACGGCACCGGTAACGGTGGCGCCAAGGCCTTCCTTGGCCTCATCGGACCAGGCCCACAGAGCCGGGAGCTCCTCAGCCATGATGGCCTCGAACTCCTGGTAGATCTCCGCACGCTTGGCCTGATCGAGCTCCTTTTCCGCACGGCGGATGTTACTGGATATTTCTTC
>CAYZDQ010000207.1:0-5066 GCA_964476955.1 uncultured Anaerolineaceae bacterium | reverse complement strand
ACCATCACCATGGCCCTGGTGCCGGGCTGGCACGCGCAGAACACCGTCATCGCGCAGGGTTGGATCGCCGTGGCGCTGGTCATCTTCGGTCAGTGGCGGCCTGGCCGCACGATGTTCGGCGCGTACATGGTCGCGTTCATCTTCCGGCTCTCGCTCGACCTGCAGGGGCCCAAGGACTTCCTTGGGGTCCCCAACATCTTCTTCGAGTACCAACCCTCGACGTTCTTCCTCGAGATGCTGCCCTACGCGATGGTCATCTTCGTGCTCGTCATCGCCGCGCGCGAGGCCAATCGCAAGCGCATCGGCGCCCCGGCAGCGCTGGGCACGGCCTACGTCAGAGGCGAGCGCGGCCACTAGCGCGCACCGAGGCCCCACGGTCGCTCGGTTCTGGCCCGACACCAGCCCCGTGCCCCGACCCCGGCCGCCCGACCCCGACCGCGCGGTGTGATCCCAACCTCGCGCCTCGACATCAGCCCCGTGCCTGGACATCAGCCCCGTGCCGGTGCCCCAACCTCGTGGAGGGTGAACTCGACGTGACGGGCCGCCAACTGCACGATTCGAGCCCCCTGGAGGGTGAAACCGTCACGGCCAGCCTCGGCGGGGCCAAGATCGGACAGTTCGCTCGCAAACTCGTCGACTTCAGCCTCGTGGGGGTTGACGGGCCGAGTGCCGGCGGTGGGGTCGGGGGCCAAGCGCCGGCCGTGAGGTTGGGGCCCGGCGCCGACGAGTGGCCCAGTGCGGCCTGACGAGCGCCTACGCCTGGCCGGTGTTAACGAGCGGCTACGCCTGGTGGGTGCTGACCAGTGGCTCCACCTGGCTATGCACTTGTCGGAGCACCGGCGCCATCTCCGCAAACATCTCCAGGGTCAGTGATTGCTCCCCGTCGGAGAGGGCGTCGTCAGGATCCGGGTGCACCTCCACCATGATGCCGTCAGCCCCGCCGGCGACAGCAGCCACGGCCATGGGCGAGACCAACCAGCGCTTGCCGGTGGCATGTGACGGGTCGACGATGACCGGTAGGTGCGTGAGCTTGTGCAGCAACGGCACCGCGGTCAGGTCGAGCGTGTTGCGGGTGTACTTCTCGAAGGTGCGAATGCCGCGCTCGCAGAGGATGACCTGCGGGTTGCCCGAGCTCATGATGTACTCGGCCGCCATCAGCCACTCCTCGATGGTGGCGCTGATTCCGCGCTTGAGCATGATCGGCCGCTCGACCTTGCCGGCCGCCATCAGCAGCGGGAAGTTCTGCATGTTGCGTGCACCGATCTGGAGGATGTCCGCGTACTCCGCCACCAGCGCCATCTGCCCCGGTTCCATGACCTCGGTGATGACGGGCAGACCCGTGTCCGCGCGTGCCTCGCTCAGGAAGCGGACGCCGTCCATGCCCAGACCCTGGAAGCTGTAGGGGCTCGTGCGCGGCTTGAAAGCACCACCGCGCAGGACGGTGGCCCCGGCCGCTGCCACCGCCTTGGCCGTGGTCATCAGCTGATCGCGACTCTCGATGGCGCAGGGCCCGGCCATGACCGTCAGCGAGCCCCCGCCGATGGTGGTCTGGCCCACCTCGATGACGGTGTCCTGCGGATGGAACTCGCGTGAGGTCAGCTTGAAGGGCTTGCTGATGGGCGTGACCGACTCCACTCCCGGCAGGACCGCGAGGTGGCTCATCACCTGCTCCTTGCGGGGACCGACGTCGCCCACCACGCCGATGATGACGCGCTGCTCGCCGCGGCTCTCATGCGGCGTCAGGCCGTCCTCCTCGATGTGCCGGCGGACCTCCTTGACCTGCTCCTCGGTCGCACCGACCGACATCACGACCAGCATGCGGCTGACTCCTCTTGTCTGGGGGGTGGGATCAGGCGGCTACCGCCTGGCGTGGTCTTCTACTCGTCTCGGCCGGGAACCCGGTGGAACAGGTCAAGGTCCGGCTCGCCCTCGAGGACCCGGATGAGGCTGGCCGGACGCAGGCCCAGCGTGGCGCGGCCCAGCGGTCCCTCCAGGGTCAGGGAGTCCGTGGATTCCGAGCGAGCCAGGATGGTCACCCTGGCGCCGGGCCGCAGTCCGCGTGCCTCGAGGTAGGAGACCAGGCCGTGGTCTTCCTCGGCCGCCTCGGTGATGCGATAGACCGTCACCACGGCGCCCGAATCGACGTCGCTCAGGGGCACGCCCGGCGGGCGGGACTTGGCCACGGCCAGGTCGATCGGATTGCCGTGCGGACAGGTCTCGGGGTGGCCGAGCAGGTCGTCCAGCGCCGCTTCCACTCGCGGTGAGATGTGGGACTGCAAACGGATGGCCTCCGGATCGGTCTCGGCCCAGGGGATGCCCAGCACCGATGCCAGCAGCCATTCTGCGAGCGCATGACGCCGGTAGATCGCGTCGGCTTCGCGGTTGCCCTTGGCGGAGAGGCAGACGTTGCGCGATTCGCCGATCGTCACCAGCTCGGCGCCGGAGAGGCGTCGCAGCATCTCGCTTGTGGCCTGCGGGGAGACGCGCATGCGTCGCGCCAGATCGGCGGCAGACAGGTCTGGACCGCCGCGCGACTGGCGGATGGCCAGCAGGTAGGCCTGCTCGGCGGCAGAGATCTCGGTGGTCGTGCTCTTCATGGGCATGTCCTTACAGCATAGGCTTCGCGGTCGTTCATCGAGCGTCCCGCATGCGCCAGACGCGCTCGATCGACACGCTCGTGGTGTCGCCCTCGACAAGGCGGGCTGGACCCGGATCGCGCAGGAGCAACGACCCCAGCGCCGTCTCTACCCGGTAGTCGGTATGCGTCCCCCGGAAGCGCACGTCGGAAACGCGCGCGGCCAGGGCCCCGTCGAGTCGGACCCAGTCGGGCCGGACCAGGTAGCGACCGGGCCCATCAGCCCCGGCAGCCCCGGCAGCCCCGGCAGCCCCGAGCTCGCCCTCGATGAAGGAAGCGGGGCCGGTCAGTCGGGCAGTCCAGTCGTCGGCCGGCCGGGCGTAGACCTCACCGGGTCGGCCCACCTGCACCACCGCGCCGTCACGCATGAGCACGACCCGGTCCGCGACCGCGAGAGCCTCTTCCACGTCGTGCGTGGCATGGATGGCGGCCGCCCCGTCGGCATGCATGCGATGAGCCAGCTCTGATTGCAGGTCGGCCTTGAGCACGGTGTCGAGGTGGGCCGTGGGCTCATCGAGCAGATACACCACGGGGCGCCGCGCCAGGGCCCGGGCCAGGCCGACCCGTTGCTGCTCCCCGCCCGAGAGCTGTGCCGGCCGCCGCTCTGCGAGATGGCCGATGCGCATCTGCTCGAGCAGCTCTGCCGCCTGCCCGCGAGCGTCCGAGCCAGCGACGCCGGCACGGCGCATGGGATAGGCCACGGTCTCGGTCGCGTCCATGTGCGGCCACAGGCCGTAGTGCTGGAAGACCATCGCGATCGGGCGGCGCTCGGGTGGCGTGCTGATGCTCACCGAGCCCACCGTCGCCCCCTCCATGCGAATCTCCCCGGCCGATACCGGCAGGAACCCGGCGATGGCGTACAGAAGCGTAGTCTTGCCCGAGCCCGACGGACCCAGCAGTGCCACCGTCTCGCCGCGCTCCACGTCCAGATCGACACCACGGACCGCCGCTGATTCGCCGTACTTGACGACCACGCCGCGCACCTCCACGGCCGCTCCCCGCGTCTCGCTGGTGGCGCTCACCGGCGCCACCCCACGCGCTCGAGGGCGCCTGTGCGGCTGAGCAGCGGCAATGCAGCCACGGCCACGATGAGCGCCAGCACGAGTGCCAGCGCTGCCGTCAGGCCGTTGTCGCCGAGCTGCTGCAGGTTGAGGACCACGACCGCCAGTGTGGCCGAACCGGGCCCGTAGAGCAGGCTCGACATCGTGACCTCGTGGATGCCGAACATGAAGACGATGAGCCCGCCGACGATGATCATCGGGCGCAGCGCCGGCAGCACCACCGTACGCATAGTGGTCCAGGTGCCGGCGCCCGAGACACGGGCGGCGCGGTAGGAGTCGGCCGGGATGGCGTCGAGCCCGGACGCGACCGGGCGATAGCCCAGGGCCCAGAACTTGGCCAGGTAGGCGATGAGGATGATGACCAGCGTGTCGCGCAGCGAGGCGCCGTAGGCCAGCAGCACGGCCACGGCCAGGGTCGAGCCCGGCAAGGCGAAGGTCAGGCCCAGCAGGCTGCCGGTGAGGCCGCCACCCCGGCTCCGTCGGGCCATCACTGCCAGGGCCGCGAGGGCGATGACGCCGATGGCGGCGGCGCCGGCGAGGATCACGCTGTTGCCCAGGGCCTCGAGCGTCCGGGCATCGAGCACTTCGCGGAAGTTATCAAGGGTCCAGTTGGCCGGTACCGGCGCCAGCCCGGGAGCGCGTGTCAGAGCCGTCATGAGCAGGCCCAGCAGCGGCACGATCACGATGGCCACGATGAGGGTCCAGGCCACGATGCCCCCGGCCAGGGCGCGCGGTCGTACCCGTCGCCGGCCTCCGCCTTCCTCCAGCGGACCGGGCGCCGACTGGCCGATGTGCCCGAGCGGGCCACCGAAGGCGCCGGAACGATCGGCCCGACGACGCTCCAGCAGCCAATCGCCCAGCGCGATGATCACCGCCGCGCCCACGGCCAGCACGATGGCCAGCCCCACCGCCCGCACGAAGGACGAGGGGTCCGATGAGAAGGCGAGGTCGCGGTAGATGCGTGTGGTCATGGTGGTGAAGCCGGCCGGGATGCCCAGCACGGCCGGCACGCCGAAGGAGGTCACGCTCAGCACGAAGGCGATGGCTGCCGCTCCGGCCAGCACCGGGCGGAGCAGTGGCAGGGTCACGCCGCGGAACGCCTCCAACGCGCCCGCACCCGAGGCACGAGCGGCACGCTCCAGGTCCGGCTCTGCCCGCGAGTGAAGACCGGCCACGACGATGAGGTAGGCGATGGGCGCGGCTTCCACGCCCATGACCGTGACGATGCCGATGGGACCCACGAGGGCTGGAGCGGCGATGCCGAAGAGGTCATCGAGCAATCCCCCTGGGCCGTACGCGTTGAGCCAGCCGAGCGCGGCCACGTAGCCGGGCACGATGAGGGCCAGTAGCATGGCCAGCCGCAAGCCGCG
>CAYZDQ010000206.1:397-5087 GCA_964476955.1 uncultured Anaerolineaceae bacterium | reverse complement strand
CTCGCCGTCCACTTCGACGTGTGGAAGAGCGAATCGAGCCTGCACACGGAGGGATGGGTCGGCCGCTCGGTAGACCAGCTGCGCGGGGGCGGCCACGTCTTCGAGGAGGACGGCGCCACCTGGTTCCGCTCCACGACCTTCGGTGACGACAAGGACCGTGTGGTCTACCGCTCGGGCGGTCAACCCACCTACTTCGCCTCCGACATCGGCTATGTCACCGAGAAGTTCAGCCGCGGCTTCGACAAGCTCATCTACATCTGGGGTGCCGACCACCACGGCACGGTCGCGCGAGTACGCAACGCGGCCCAGGCCATGGGCCTCGACGTCGAGTCCGTAGAGATGCTGCTCGTGGCCTGGGTACGTTTCGTCCGTGACGGCGTCGAGATCCCCATGAGCAAGCGCTCGGGCGAGTTCCTCACGCTCGACGAGCTGCTCGAGGAGCTGGGCGTCGATGCCGCCCGCTGGTCCTTCGCCTCGCGTGCGGCCAGTTCGCCCATCGATGTCGATCTCGAGCTGGCCGTGAAGCAGTCGTCGGAGAACCCCGTCTACTACGTGCAGTACGCCCACGCCCGCATCAGCTCCATCCTGGCCAAGGCCGCCGAAGCCGGCCTGAAGCCGGCCGCAGACTTCAGCGGAGTGCTCGAGGGCGACGAGGTGGCCACCGGCCTCGCGCGCGAGGCCCTGCGCCTGCCGGAGGTGGTGGAGGACGGGGCGCGCGACGAGGAGACGCACGGGATCACCGCCTACGCCATGGAGCTGGCCACTGAGTTCCACGCCTTCTACCGCGACCGCCGAGTCGTCGATCCGGACGACCCACACACGTCGGCCGGTCGTCTCGCTCTCGTCGGCGTCACGCAGGCGGCCATCCGCAATGCGCTCGCGCTGCTGGGCATCTCCGCGCCCGAGTCGATGTAGCTGTCTCCGGCAATGGCCGGAGCCCATACACGAACGAAGGCCGGGCTCTGGGCCCGGCCTTCGTGGTCCTGTGTTCGCGCCGACCGGCGCGCGAGGCTAGCTCGGGGTGGCGACTGCCACGCCGAGCGACTCGGAGACGGTGGTCAGCGTGTCCGCGCTGCCCGTGAGGAGCACGAGCACCGGGTTGGAAACACCGCTCGAAACGTCGTCGGTGACCACCGCATGGGCTCCCGGCAGGTCAGCGATGACCTTGTTGGCAGCCTTCACGAACTGGTCCACGTCCTCGGGCGAGTCCCACTTGGTCTGCCACACGACCGCCCACTGGCCATCAGGGCCGTTCAGGCTGACGAGGCGATCACCACCCCAGCCGGCCGCGGCGTTGGCCTTGGGCAGCTTCACTGGTGCCCTGGGTCCGGACTGCTCCCCTGGCTGACCATCGGCCAGCCAGACGCCGATGCGCAGCTCGCCCATCGTCTGCTGCCAGCCTTCCTTCCAGCCGCTGCCGAGGCGGCCGGCGATGTCGTCCATGACGATCGTCGTCGGGCGCTCGTTGGGGTAGAGCTTGGGGTGGAGGATCTGCTCGGTCGACTCCGGGATGCGGCCCCAGGCGTCGTCGACGCTGTCCCAGCCGCCGTTCTTGCGCAGCTGGTCAACGAAGTTGCGACCTTCGAGGAACGGGAACGAGTACTCGCGCTGCAGCAACAGCGGCATCGACGCGTACACCCCGTCATCGCCGGGGACGATGACCTCGTTGGCCTTGTTCTTGCTGCCGTACGTAGCGGCCCAGTCGTTCATCACCGCCGTGCCATCGCCCTGCTCGAGAGCGTAGGCGGCCATGGCCTCGTCACCGACGCTCTTGTCATCGGTGCGAGCGGCGTCAGGACCGTTCTGCTGCAGGGTCGCAGCACGCCCGAACTCACGGGCTGCCTGTGCCTGCTGGCCGGCATCGAGCGAGTCGATGGACGAGAGGATGGACTGGTGGTTCTCCTCCGCCACGTACCAAATCGGCAACGCCTGGCCGTAGAGCTGCTCCAGCAGCTTCTCCAGATCGTCACCGCTCTTGAGCAAGCCCAGACGCTTGAGCGCGTTCTCCTCGGCCCCGATGGCATCGGGGTCACGAAGGATGTCGACGCGCTCAGCGAGCGCCAGCTCCTGAGCTCGGTCGCCAGTGCCGTCGTAGGGCGTGGCTCCGAGCTCGACCCCACGGACGACCTCGACCTCGCTCGCGACGACGTCGAGCTGGCTCGCCACGTCAGCATCGCTCAAGTCACCACCGAAACCCATGGGCTCGATGACCGGACCAAGCGAGATGGTGTAGGCCACCGGGCTGTTCTTGTCGACGGTGGTGCCCGCAGCGGGTTCCTGGCTGACGACGTTGCCGGCCAGGACGGTGTCGCTGTTGGCTTCGGAGCGCTCACCGACCTTCACCTCGGCGTCGGTCAGGGCTGCCTTGGCGTCAGCCTCGGACAGGCCACCGATGTCGGGCACCGTGACCTGCTTGGGGCCGACGCTGATGGTGAGCACGACCTCGGAGCCCACAGCGGCCGACTCGCCCGCTGGCGGATCGGTCTTGACAGCGTCACCGGCGGCGACGTGGGCGTTGGTGCGCTCCTGTGTCTTGGCCTTCAGGCCGAGCCTCGTGAGTGCGGCCTCGGCGTCCGCCGCAGACTCGTTCTTCACCTCGGGGATGATGACCGGCGGCGGGCCGGAGCTGAGGGTGTAGTCCACCGCCGAGCCCTTGTCGACCTGGCTGTCGGCCGCGGGCTCCTGGGCGAGGACGGTGTTCTTCGGTGCGTCGTTCTCGACGGACGTCTGCTCACCGACCGAGAGTTCGGATGCCTTGATGGCCTCGTTGGCCTCGGCCTTGAGACGACCGACGATGTTCGGGACGACCACCTGCTTGGGGCCCTTGCTCACGATGAGCAGGACGTCCGAGCCGACATCGACCGTCTCGCCCGCTGCGGGTTCCGTCTTGACGGCGTTGCCCGCGGGGATCTTGCTGTTGGTGCGTTCCTCGGACGTGACCACGAGGCCCTCGGCCTCGAGTGCTGCCTGGGCCTCGGCCGCAGGCTGGTCCTTCACCTCGGGGATGGTGGACATCGGCGGACCGGAGCTCACGATCAGGTCGACCGCGGAACCCTTGGGCGCCTCGGAGTCCCCCGCAGGTTCCTGCGAGAGGACCGTGCTCTTCGGACTGGTGTCGGCGGCCGTCTGGACCTCGCCGATCGTGAGGCCGACATCGGCCAGAGCCGCCTTGGCGTCCGGTCGGGGCATGCCCACCACGTTCGGGACCACTACAAGCTTGGGGCCCTTGCTCACGATGAGCAGGACGTCAGAGCCTTCGGCGACCGTCTCGCCTGCTGCGGGTTCCGTCTTGACGGCGTTGCCCGCGGGGATCTTGCTGTTGGTGCGTTCCTCGGACGTGACCACGAGGCCCTCGGCCTCGAGTGCTGCCTGGGCCTCGGCCGCAGGTTGGTCCTTCACCTCGGGGATGGTGGACATCGGCGGACCGGAGCTGAGGGTGATGTCCACAGCTGAGCCCTTGTCGACCTCACCGTCCGGAGCAGGCTCCTGGGCGAGGACGGTGTTCTTCGGTGCGTCGTTCTCGACCACAGCCTCGGCCCCCACGGTGAGCTCACCGTCGGTGATCGCCGCATTGGCGTCAGCCTTGGACAGGCCCACGACGTCGGGGACGACCACCTGCTTGGGGCCCTTGCTCACGATGAGCAGGACGTCCGAGCCGACATCGACCGTCTCGCCCGCTGCGGGTTCCGTCTTGACGGCGTTGCCCGCGGGGATCTTGCTGTTGGTGCGTTCCTCGGACGTGACCACGAGGCCCTCGGCCTCGAGTGCTGCCTGGGCCTCGGCCGCAGGCTGGTCCTTCACCTCGGGGATGATGCGGGCCTTGGAGCCGGTAGAGACGTAGAGCGTCACTTCCGATCCCTGCAGGACCTCTTCATCGGCAGCCGGAGCGGTCTTGATGGCGTCACCGTCAGCGACCTTCTCGTGTGTCCGCTCGACCGTCTCCGCGATCACGAGGTTGGCGCCTTCGATGGCGGCCACAGCCTCGGCCTGGGGAAGGTCGCGCACAGCAGGGACCTTCACCGAAGGCGTAGGTCCAAGACTGGACACGTAGTCGACGCTGGAGCCCTTGTCGACGGTGGTTCCGGCGGACGGGGACTGGCTTGAGACGTCGCCTTCGGCAACGGACTCGTCGAAGTCTTCTGTAACTTCGCCGACCACGAGGCCGGCGTCGGTGATCTTCGCGTCAGCATCGGCGGCGGGACCCGACAGATCCGGGACCGCTACCTGCTCGATCCCGAGGCTGAGCACGAAATCCACGCTCGACTTGGCATCGACGGTGGTACCGGCAGCGGGAGCGGAGCTGATGACGCTCCCAGCCGGGATGGTGTCGCTGTACTCCGCGGTGGTCGAGCCGGCGACCAGGTCGGCGCCTTCGAGCGCGGCGACGGCGTCGGCCTCGGACTGGCCCACGATGTCAGGCACATCGACCTGCTTGGGGCCAACGCTCATCGTGAGCGTGACGGCCGAACCCTTGTCGACCGTGCTGCCGGCGGCCGGATCGGTCTTGACCGCCAGGCCGGCAGGTACGCTGGCATTGGTGCGCTCGAGGACTTCGCCGACGGTGAGGCCGGCGCTCTCGATCGTGGTCGTCGCGTCAGCCTGCGACTGCTCGCGAACCTCTGGAACCTCGACTTGCTCGACCCCGAGGCTCGAGACGTAGCTCACGGCGCTGCCGATGGCCACCTCGGTG
>CAYZDQ010000206.1:0-297 GCA_964476955.1 uncultured Anaerolineaceae bacterium | reverse complement strand
CGGTGATCTTCGCGTCTGCCTCGGTCGCGGGTCCCGAGAGATCGGGCACGGCCACCATCTCGACCCCGAGGCTCGAGACGTAGCTCACGGCGCTGCCGATGGCCACCTCGGTGTCGGCGGCGGGGTCCTGGCTGATGACGTCACCGGCGGCGACGACGTCGCTGTACTCCTGCGAGGTGCTGCCGACGGTGAGGCCGGCGTCGGTGATCTTCGCGTCTGCCTCGGTCGCGGGTCCCGAGAGATCGGGCACGGCCACGAGGGCGGGCCCGGTGGAGACGACGTAGGCGACCTCGGAGC
>CAYZDQ010000205.1:369-5098 GCA_964476955.1 uncultured Anaerolineaceae bacterium | reverse complement strand
CGTCGACGGTCCCGGCCGCGGTGAGGCCGAAGCCCATGTCGGCGTCCTTGGCGTCGGCGATCACGAAATCGGCCGGGGTGTAGCGACCCTCGGCGATGGTACGAAGCTTGCGATCGAGGCGGCGGTCGTGTTCGGTCAAATCCTGTCTCCCGGCTGGAATCGGAGCATAGCCGCTACCGAGATCACGCTCTGAAGACCCCACTTCCCCGAAGCCGGCGAAGACCCGTGGGGCTCACTGTGCAGCGTCGGCGTGAGAACGCACGCGTCTCAGTCACGCATCCAGGGACGGTCCTCGCTGGGTGGGTCCCAGCTGTCGATGGGCTCCTGGAGTGGGTCGTCGATCCAGCAGAATGTGCCGTTCGTATCGGCGCCAGCGTCCGACGTCAGACGCAGCACGAGGTCGACCGCCTTCTGCGGTGGATCCCCACCGGTCTCTTCCACCCAGGCGGCCCAGGAGATGTAGTTCTCGCCGGCCGAGCCGGCGTCCGCCACGCGCTCTTTGATATCCGCCCACATCTCCGTCTTGACATCGCCGGGATGGATGACGTTGGCGGTGACTCCGGTTCCAGCGATCTCGGCGGCCAAGTGGCGAGTCATCTGGTTGAGGGCGGCCTTGGCCGTGCCGTAGGCGCTGTTGAGCGGCCCGGGCGGATGGAGCGATGCGGCCGAGGTGACGTTGATGATGCGCCCCCAGCCCTGCTCGAGCATCCCGCCCACGAAGGCACGGGCAGTGAAGAGCGGGGCCACCGCGTCGACCATGATCGTTCGTTGCCACTCGACCGGATCGACGTCCGCGATGAGGGTGATGGGTCCGAAGATCCCCGCCGCGTTGACGAGGATGGACGTGCGGCCCATGCGCGCTTCCACGGCAGCTTGGAGTCGCCCCACGGCGGCCACGTCCGACACGTCACAAGAGAAGGCGACGATCTGGCCCCGAGCCGCGGACCCGAGCTCGACCGTCTTGTCCAGCTCCTCCTGGCGGCGAGCGACGACGGCTACCTTCGCTCCAGCCTCGGCCAGCCCGAGAGCGATGGCCCGGCCCAACCCGCGCCCGCCTCCAGTGACGACCGCCACACGGCCCACGTGGTCGCTCATGGTCACGTCCGAGCGACCGTCATCGCGCGGTCCAGCCGCCGTCGACCATGAGTGTCGTGCCCGTCACGAGCGAGGCGGCCGGCGATGCGAGATAGACGACGGCACCTGCGACGTCGACCGGTTCGCCGATCCGATGCACACCCGCGATCCGTTCGATGACCTCCGCCTTGAAGTCCGGGTCGGACAGCGCCGGCTCGGTACCCGGCGTCCGGATGAACGTAGGCGCCACGGCGTTGACGGTGATGTCGTGCTGGCCCCACTCGACGGCGTGGCACTTGGTGAGGTGGGAGACCGCGGCCTTGGAAGCGCAGTAGATGGCCTCGCCCGGGAGGGCGATGAAGCCGGCCTGCGAGCTGAGATTGACGATCGTGCCCGAGCGCTGTTCGATCATGATGCGCGCGACCGCCTGACTGGCGAAGAACAGGCCCTTGACGTTGAGGTCGAAGGTCGCATCGAAGTCAGCCTCAGCCCAGTCCTCGGCCGGCGTCTCGGGCGGCCCGATACCGGCGTTGTTGACGAGGATGTCGATGCCGCCGAAGGCCTCGGCCACCTCGTCCACGGCCCCGCGGACCTGCTCCAGATCAAGGAGATCCATCTGCACTCGATAGGCGCGCCGGCCCATCGCTTCGATGCGCTCGGCGAGGTCGGCCGCATCGCTCCCGACGCGCAGGCCGAGGGCGACGTCAGCACCGGCATCGGCGAGCGCGAGCGAAATGGTACGACCGAGGCCCCGCGCGGCGCCGGTCACGAGCGCCCGACGGCCGTCGAGGCGGAAGCTCGGGTAGTCACTCATCGTTGCCTCCAGGTGTCGTGTTGATCCGGCCCACGGCGTCCGTGCCTTCCTGACGGGCTCCCATCGGCCACCCTTCGCACGCTAGCATGAGGAGTGGTCGGGCAAGTCGCGGTTGAGCAGGCCCAGAGCACTGCTCCGCGAGCATCCCGGGCGTCGCTGGAGGAGGGCAACGGCATGACCAGAGCGGCTCAGGAGAGCGTCTACGACCAGGTGGTGTTCACTGAATCGGCGGCAGACCGCGCGCTTGACGCGGGCCGCGGAGTGGTACGCCTTGCACCGGCATGGGTGCCGCGCGCGTTCTGCACACCGGGTCGCCGGGTGCGGTTGCATCCGGACGACTATTACCCCTTCGGCTTCGACCGCGGCGGGGTGGACGAGCGCTGGCTGTCGTCCGCCATCCGGGCCGACAACGGTCCCCTGACGGGACCGCACGAGGGCCTCAGCCTCGTCGTCGATCCAAATGGGTCACTCGTCCCGTTCGATGAGTTCGTCGCCCACCACGGCGCCGAGCTGATCGGAACGAGGCTGTGGGAGGCCCACGGCAAGTGGCCGATGTACTCGAAGTTCTTCGACAACCAGCAAGCGCTGCCCTTCCACTTCCACCATCGCGACGAGGATGCCGCCAAGGTCGGCAAGCTGGGCAAGCCGGAGGCGTACTACTACTCGCCGCAGATGAACAACACCCTCGGCGACCAGCCGATCTCCTTCTTCGGCTTCCAGCCCGAGGTCACGCGCGACCAGGTGCGCGAGCGACTCGAGCGCTTCACCCGTGGCGGGGACAACCGCATCACCGACCTTTCGCACGGCTACCGCACTCAGCTGGGGACCGGGTGGGACGTCCCCGTGGGCGTCCTTCACGCTCCCGCGAGCATCTGCACCTACGAGCCACAAGCGGCCTCCGATGTCTTCGTCATGTGCGAGTCGTGGAGCAACAACCGCGAAGTACCCACCGAGCTCATGTGGAAGGACGTGCCTGAGGAGCACATCGGCGACTACGACTTCATCATCGACCTGCTCGACTGGGAGCGGAACGCCGACCCGAACTTCGTGACCAACCGCTTCATGACGCCCTACGAGACCAGCTGGTCACACGAGGCCGGCGGCCAGGCCGTCGAGCGCTGGGTGGTCTACCTGTCCCTGGCCGCCAGCGCCAAGGAGCTGAGCGTGCGACCAGGCGCCACGGTGACCGTCACCGACACCGACGCCTACGGCCTGATCGTGGTGCAGGGCTACGGCTCCATCGGTGGGCACGATGTCGAGTCGGCGACCACCATCCGCTTCGGTGATCTCTCGAACGATGAGTTCTTCGTCTCGGAGCCGACCGCGCGTGCCGGTGTCACCGTGGTGAACCGCAGCTCGGTCCAGGACCTCATCATCCTCAAGCACTACGGCCCGGGCAACGAGGAGCTGGCCGAGTCCACGCCTCCGCAGTAGGTCCCGTACGGCCCAGGCCGGCCGTCAGTCGATGCGGTCGATAGCCCCCGTGATCAGCCCGGTCACGTCCTCAGGCGTGATGTCGTCGATCGGCTTGTCGGCCACCTTGCTGCCGCGGCGCAGCACTGCCACTCGATCGCAGGTGGCGAAGACGTCCGGCATGCGGTGTGAGATCAGGATGACCGCGTGGTTGGACTCCTTGAGCCGGTGGATCATGTCCAGCACCTCGGCGACCTGGCGGACGCTGATGGCGGCGGTCGGCTCGTCCATGAGCACGATCTTCGGGTCCGACAGGCGCGTTCGGGCGATGGCCACGGCCTGGCGCTGACCGCCCGACATCATCTGGACCAGGTCCTTGGGGCGAGTCTCTGACTTCAGCTCCGCGAACAGCTCGCCGGCACGCCGCACCATGGCCCGGCGGTCGAGGAACCTGAACGGCCCCCAGCCCCGCGTCAGCTCGCGTCCCATGAAGACGTTGAGCGCCGCGGTCAGGTTGTCGCACAGGGCCAGATCCTGGTAGACGATCTCGATCCCGTGGCGACGGGCGTCAGCCGGCGAATGGAACTGCACCGCCTCACCGTCGAGGACCATGCTTCCGCCGGAGGGTTGGAAGTTGCCGGCGATGATCTTGACCAACGTCGACTTGCCGGCACCGTTGTCACCCATGAGGCCCAGCACCTCTCCTCGCGACAGCGCGACGTCGACATCGCTCAGCGCCTGGATGGCGCCGAAGTGGTGTGAGATGGCCTGCAGGTCGAGTACGTGATCCGGCATGGCTACGCTCCCTGCCGTCGGCCGCGGGTGGCGAACTGGTCGAACGCGACGGCCGCGATGAGGACGAGTCCGATGATGACCTGCTGGACGAACGACGACACGTTGAGCAGCACCAGGCCGTTGGTCAGCACGCCGATCAACAAGACACCGACCACAGTGCCGAAGATCCCGCCGACCCCGCCGAAGAGGCTGGTGCCGCCGATGACCACCGCGGCGATGACCGCCAGCTCGAAGCCGATACCCGCCACCGCCTCCGCGGAACCCAGCCGCGACGACAAGAGGAAGCCCGCGAGGCCGGCCATGAAGCCGACGATCACGTAGACGGAGAATATGATCCGGTCCGTCGGGATGCCGTTGAGGTTCGCTGCCAGCCGATTGCCCCCCGTGGCATACACGTGCTGCCCGAACCGCGTATAGCGCAACACGAGCATCGCGATGACGGCCGCTGCGATGAAGAGGAGCGCCGGGACCGGCACGTTCTCGATGAAGAGGATGTCGACCCGACCCTGGCCCCAGAAGTTGTAGTCAGGCGTGAACCCGGAGATGGGCCCACCTTCGGAGAGCATCAGGGTCATCCCTCGGAAGACGGTCAGCCCCCCGAGCGTGACCACGAACGGAGGGACCTTGAGCGTG
>CAYZDQ010000205.1:0-359 GCA_964476955.1 uncultured Anaerolineaceae bacterium | reverse complement strand
CCAACGCGGCGAGGATAGCCAACTGCCAGGGGTTGCCCGCGTCGACAGCCTCTCCGACCGCGAACCGGTCAGCCAGACCGCCCTTGGCCACGAAGGCGCCGACCATGCCGGCGAGCGCGAGCAGCGAGCCGACCGACAGGTCGATCCCTGCCGTCAGGATGACGAAGGTCATGCCCACGGCGATCAGCCCCGTGAACGACACCTGGCGCAGGGTATTCAGCAGGTTGAACGGGTTGAGGAAGTTCGGCTCCAACAGCGCGAACACGACGATCAGCAGCAGCAGGAACACTGGCGCTGCGAGCCTGGACGCGATGTAGAGGTAGTCAGGACCCTGGGTTGATTCCGTCGCCGGCAGGTGA
>CAYZDQ010000204.1:0-5105 GCA_964476955.1 uncultured Anaerolineaceae bacterium | reverse complement strand
GAGCTCGGCCACACCAAGCCGCATCCGGGCGGCCACTGGCTCAAGACCCTGCGCGAAGTGTCCAAGCTGCGCTTGTGGTGGGCCGAGACGGACGCGCCCGAGGAGTACGAGGACGAGGTCATCGCAGCCTTCAGCGCGGGTGTCCCCGAGGAGGTCCGCGAGCGCCTGCCCGACGGTGCGCCGGTCCTGCCCTGGGCCAACCTCGACTCCCCCACCAGCCCGGCCCGCCAGACCGGCCTCACCGAGGCCCTGTTGACGGTGGAGGTGAAGCCGGTACGCAAGTCCAACGTCAAACGTTCCGACGGCAGCGGACGCAAGCGCTCCGCCTCCGCGACCTCGGCCGCACCGCGCAGCCCGCGCCGCACCACCACCAAGCCCGCGTCGAGCAGCGGGCCTGCGGCACCTGCCTCACCGCCCAAGGACGCTCCCACCCACGTCACCGCCGATGGCCTCGCTGCGATGCAAGCCGAGCTCGAGCAGCTCAAGACCGTGGACCGGCCGGAGGTTGTGGCTCGCGTCGCGAGCGCGCGCGAGCTCGGCGACCTGCGTGAGAACGCGGACTACGAAGCGGCGCGCAACGAGCAGTCATTCCTGGAGGGGCGCATCCAGATGCTCGAGCAGCGGCTGCGCACGGCCGTGGTCATCGAAGCCGAGGTCGGTGGGTCCATCACCATGGGCTCGACCGTGGTATACGAGATCGAGGGCTCGCGCGAGGAGCTCAAGATCGTGGGCTCGGCCGAGTCCGACCCCATCGGCGGCAAGATCAGCGCAGCCTCACCGGTGGGCAAGGCACTGATCGGGCACCGCGACGGAGACGATGTCGTGGTCGCCACCCCGGCCGCCGAGTTCGTCTACCGCATCATCGAGGTGAAGTAGCCCGGCTTCAGCGGGGCCTGGGACGAACCAGCTCTCGATCCACGGGCCGTCCTCGATCCACCACATCGCGCCAGCGCTTGGGCCTGGAGGGCTTGCGCGCCGGGACCGTCCGCGACTGCTTCAGCCAGCCCAGACGTCCGTCCGCGGTGACCACCTTGATCCAGCGCACGCCGGACCCGGTCTTGCGGTCATCACGGACCTTGAGCACCTGGCCATCGCGAAGCTCACCGCGCACGGGCCAAACCTTCCCTCCGGCTGACAGCCGCAGCCGCTGCTCGGAGCCCGAGCGGCGCCAGTTGCCCTTCTTCGCTCTGGAGCTCGTGCGCTTGGGCATCTCGCCGCCGTCGGAGGGTGCCTCCTTGCGCAGAGCCATGATGTTGCGCACATAGTCGCGGGCGTAGCTGGACCAGCGCTTCTCGTTCTTCTCCGAGCTGCCCGTCAACCACCAGTAGGCCACCCGCTTCCAGGAGCCGAGCCAACCGTAGAGATCGCGGAGCTTGCCGTAGGCCACCCGCTCCTGGTTCCATGGCGTCTGGTCGGCGTGGCGGGCACCGAGGTACTCCTCGGCCCACACCGGCCAGTTGAAGGGCATGATCTGGTACTTGCCGAAGGCGCCTGAGGCGCTGTTGCGGGCGTAGTAGTCCCAGCCGGATTCCTGGCCCGCCATCGCCCACATGAAGCGCAGCTGCTCGTCTCGATCGGGGGCGTCGGCAGCTGCTACCGGGCGCGCGGACATGCCCATGGCAGTGACCACCAGCGCGAGCAGCAGCGCGAGCGGCACGAGGCGGCGCAGGGCCTGCATGGAGGCAGGCAGGGATTGGGGCAACGTTCCCTCCATCGGGACCGGGATCCGGCCTGTCTCGGAGCATGTGAGTCCGGGGGCTGCCCCGCAATGTGACGTTCGGCCGAGTCAGGGGCGGACCTGTGGGGTCCGGTGCGGTCCGGTGCGGTCCGCTGCGGTCCGTGCCGGGCGGGCGCTCAGCCGCCGGCTTCTGCCAGCCGTACCGCCCGACGCAAGGGCACGTCGTCGCTGTCCTCGAACTCGACCGGTGTCAGGCCCAGTAGATCGATGGGGCCGAGGCGGATGGCACCGAGCGGCATCTCCGCCGACTCATCGGGCGTGAGCCCGACCCGGAAGACGGCCTCTCCGCGCGGGGTCAGCCATTCGCGCACGCCGAGGCGCATGGCCGACCCATCGGTCAGGCGGATCGTGTTGAGGATCGTGCCCGTGCCGAAGGTCTGCTCCCCGATGACGGTGGCCCGATCGTTATCGCGTAGCGCAGCCGCGAGGATCTCCCCACTCGAGGCCGTGCCGTAGTCGACCAGCACCACCACGGGGATGTCGGCGTCGATGACGCGGCCGGGCTCCACGCGCACCGGTTGGGCCGGCTCGTCGCGACCGCGCTCGAGGAAGGCCACCCCCTCATCAAGGAAAGCACTGGCGGCATTGAGCGTCTCGACCACGAGCCCGCCCGGATTGCCTCGCAGGTCGAGGACCACACCGGTCGCTCCCAGGTCGACGACCTCCTGCACCGCCTCTCGGACCTGGTGGCCGGCGCCCACCGAGAACTGCACGATCCGGATGACCGCCACATCCGAGCCAGGAGCCATGGCCCAGCCGACCGGATCGATCTCCATCTCGTCACGAACGACGCTTACGATCTCGCGCTCGGTCGAGCCGGGGCGTTCGATACCGAGGCGCACGACCGTACCCGGCTTGCCCCGGATGTGATCGGCCAGCTCGCCTTGCGGCAGTCGAGCGGTCTCTCGTCCGCCGACGGTAGCGATGATGTCGCCCGCTCGCAGCCCGGCCGCGTCTGCCGGTGAGCCGTCGACGACGGCGATGACGACGGGCGCCGCCGAGCGCTGGTCGAGCACGACGCCGATACCGGCCACGCGACCCCGCAGCACCTCCTGCTCGATCTTGTACTCCTCCTCGGTCAGGTACTGGGTGTGCCCGTCGTCGCCAAGAGCGTCGACCAGGCCACGGATGGCACCGACGGTGAGCCGTTCGGAGGTCAGGACATCGTCGTCGACGTAGCGCTCCTGGAGCAGCTCGATGGCCTCGTCGATGAGCTCCTCGTCGAGGAACGCGTCGGCCTCATCGGCGCCGACGGCCGCGCCTGGGGCCAGCGACAGGGCGGTGATGAGGGCGGCGACAAGGATGGCTGGAGCGAGGGGGCGACGTGGCATCGTCGGCATCATCGGCCAGATGGCGACTTCCTGCATCACGCTCTCGTGTCGCCGAGCCCCGATGTCGATCGATCGTGGATGGCCGATGTGGATCGATCGTGGATGGGCCCGCGACGACTCGTCGACTTCGTGGACAACCCGCTTGCGCCCGGAGCGGCACCTACCTATCGTAGATATCAGCCCGGAGGGGTCATCGCAACGGAGCCGGAGAGGCTGGTCCGCCAGTCACTTGGGAGCCGGAGCGGAGGCTCAGCCGGGCTGTTTCGTGCTCCCGTCGAGAGGCTGTGCAGGTGTGACAGCGTAGGTGGCACGACCCTGATCCATCGTCTGCCCCAGATACGCAGACGGAGGACCCGACGACATGGTCGACATCGCCTGCCCCTGGTGCGAAGAGTCCGGGCTTCTGCCCTTTCTCGAGCTCGATGCACCCGAGACGGAGTTCACCTGTGCCGACTGCGGCACGACCGTGGAGTTCGTCGACGAGCCGGCCGCGCTGGACCTCGCCGCCTAGACCAGTCGCGGCGAGCGCGACAGCAGATCTGCCTGGAGACGCTCATAGCCCGGCTTGATGACGCCGTTGATCAGGCGCAGGCGTTCATCGAAGGCGAGGAACGAGGACTTCATCGCGTTGGTCGTGAGCCACTGCATCTCATCGAGCCCTACGTCGAAGGTCTCGGCCAGCACTCCGAACTCGTCACTCAGGGTGACGCCGCTCATGAGCCGGTTGTCGGTATTGACCGTCACGCGATAGCGCAGCCGCCGCAGCAGGTCGATGGGGTGTTCCGCGATCGAGCCCACGGCTCCGGTGTGCACGTTGGAGGTCGGACACATCTCGAGCGGCACACGGTTGTCACGCACGAACTGCGCCAGGCGACCCATGCGCACATCGCCGTCGGCCATGATCTCGATGTCGTCCACGATGCGTACGCCGTGACCCAGTCGCTCGGCACCACACCACTGCAGCGCCTCCCAGATCGAGGGTAGGCCGAAGGCCTCCCCCGCGTGGATGGTGATATGGAAGTTCTCGCGGTGGATCAGCTGGAAGGCGTCGAGGTGCCGGCTCGGCGGGAAGCCGTCCTCCGGTCCCGCGATGTCGAAGCCGACCACGCCCTGGTCGCGGAAGCGCACCGCCAGCTCGGCGATCTCTACCGAGCGTGCGAACTGGCGCATGGCTGTGACGAGGGCCCGGATGACGATGGGGTGCCCAGCCTTGCTCGCCTCCGCCGCCCCTTGTCGGAAGCCCTCGAGCCAGGCCTCCATGACCTCATCGAGCGACAGCCCGCCCTGGGTCGAGAGCTCCGGCGCGTAACGCACCTCGGCGTAGACGATGCCATCTGCGGCCAGGTCCACGGCACACTCGGCTGCCACGCGCACGATGGAGGCCGGCGCCTGCATGACTCCGACCGTGTGGGTGAAGCCCTCGAGATAGAGCTCGAGCGAGCCACGGTCGGCGCCCGAGCGAAACCATCTCCCGAGCTCGGTGGCATCCTCCGTGGGCAGGCCGGCATAGCCGGTCTCACGGGCCAGCTCGATGACGGTCGCCGGTCGCAGCCCGCCATCGAGATGATCGTGGAGCAGCACCTTCGGTGCGCTGCGGATCGTCTCGTTCGTGACCATGCCGCGATGGTACCGCCGATGCCGACCGCCCCGTTCGGTGATACTTCGGGGGTGAGCGAGACCAGCACCGTGCGCGTGACCTTCATCGGACACGCCACCATCCTCATCGAGATCGATGGCGTGCGCATCCTCACCGACCCCATCCTGCGCGAGCGCGTCGGACCACTGACGCGTACCTCCGGGCCGCCGGCACGCGAGCTCTGGTCCGAGATCGATGCCGTGCTCATCTCGCACTCGCACTGGGATCATCTCGACTATGGCTCGCTCAAGATGATCGGGCCCGACACGCCCATCCTCGCCCGCACCGGCATGGCCGGCGAGTTCAAGCGACGCGGGTTCGACCTCGTGACCGAGCTCGAGCCGCACGAGAGCCAGCTGGTGGGTGGCGTTCGGGGCGAGGCGGTCCACGCGGATCACAA
>CAYZDQ010000203.1:0-5106 GCA_964476955.1 uncultured Anaerolineaceae bacterium | reverse complement strand
CTGGTGCGCCGCGTCGCGGGCGGCGCTCAGGTCGCGCAGGTGGCCGACGACCTCACCGCTATCAAGGGCCTGGGCAAGGTCAAGGCCGCCAAGCTCGTGGCCGCCGGCGTCACCAGCTACGCCCAGATCGCCGCCTGGACCGACGACGAGATCGCCGACTATGGCCTGCAGACGAACACCAGCCCCGGACAGATCAAGCGCGAGGACTGGGTCGGCCAGGCGCAGGCGCTGGCCGAGGGCTGACCGCTCGAGGTGACGCTTTAGCGTCGTTCCTCGAGCACGATGACGAACGGGCCCCACGGCCATTCGTGTGGCGCCAGCCAGCCACGGCGCCCGAAGGGCGTGTGGACCGGTCGCGGCGGTCGCTGCGAGGCCCCCGAGGGCGGCAGGAAGCGGGGGCGCTCCAGGTAGAACGCGACCACGCCCTCGCCGTAGCGAGACAGGAAGGCCGCGACCCGTCCTTCGTCAGGTGTGTGCGGCTGCTCGAGCAGGAGAAGCACGGGGCCGTAGTGCACGGCCGCGGTGGTGCCATCGAGGAGGCGGTCACGGGCGGTGCGAGCGAACGGCAAGGGGGCAGCCGCAGTCGTCCTGTCGAGATCGCTCGTGGCCCAGGCCACGGACACGATGTGGTCAGCCGGCCCGGTCTGGCCAGGCACCACCTCCTGGGCCAACGCTGCCACCGCGCGGCGGGGATCCGTCGTGCGCAGGTAGGCAGCGAGTTCCTCCAGTCGAGTCGGTCCGGGCATCGCGCCTCATGCTACGCGGGGCGGACATGCCAACGCCGCCGGTCGCGTATCGATCCGGCGGCGCGGGGCAGGCTCTGGGGATCAGCCGGCGCGGCAGATCCCTTGCAGGCTCGTCCTAGCGGTTGCGCGCAAGGAAGGCCATCACGTCTTCCAGGCGGAAGCGGCGGTCCCCCCGCTTGCAGACACGGTAGAACGGCAGTTCACCACGGTCGCCTAGGCGCTTGACCGTGTTGACATGCAGGTGCAGGAGCTCGGCGACCTCACTCGCTGTAAGCATCGGGCCGAGATCATTTGCTGCCATGGACGCCATCTAACGTTCCTTATCTCGCGTTCAGTGGGCTGCTTGACGTTGCTCGGTGCTCGGGTGCCCGACGCCACTGGAGGCCAGGCCACCGCGATGATTTGCAGACCGTTGTGATGTGGTCCATCGAGGTGTTGGTCAGGATGGTGCCGTCCGCACCCTTCTGGAACAACCCGTACTTGGGTCAGCCCCACCTGTACCGAAGGGGCTGGTGCGCGTCGTCACCACCGCCCGCGAGGGCCACGGGCGCGGGAGCCGGTACTCAGCGGCCCAGCGCGATCCTGCGCTCCGCCAGCGCCGAGCGAATGAGCTCATCGATCTCCGGCGCCTCGGCCTCGTCGAGCGTCCGAACCTTGATGTGGCGCAGCTTCGTGCCCGTGCCCTCGAGCAGGCCAGACGGATCGGGCAGCACCGCGCCCATGTAGAAGCCCAGGTTGACCCAGCTCTTGTAGGGCAGCACGTAGCAGTAGCCCTCGCTCATCTTCTTCGGGCCAAGGCCGTAGGTCGCCGCCCGATCACCCAGGCGCACGACCTCGACCGCCTCTGGATGGATGCCCAGCACGATCTCACGCAAGCGCGCCGCGATCGGCCGCAGGGCCTCCTCGCTCTCCGCCATGAGCTCGTCGAAGGTGCCGAAACGTGCGCTTGCCATGTACCGACGGTAGCACTCCGCCGCCCGCCCTAGACTGGCTCCATGAGCGGAATCGAACGACGCCCGATCCTGCGCAGCGAACGCCTGTTCCTGCGCCCAGCGGAGCTGGACGATATCCCCACCTTCCTCGAGTGGCTGGCCGACGCGGAAGTGGGCGAAGGCCTGGGCACGCGCGCCCCCTGGAGCCGGGCCGCCGAGAAGAGCTGGTTCGATGAGCTCCAGAAGATCCAGACCAAGACCGCTTGGCACTTCGTCATCTGCCTGCGTGACGGCCGCCCCATCGGCTTCGCCGGGTTGCACTCCATCGACCACGTGAACGGCGGCACGGAGCTGGGCATCGGCATCGGCGAGCGATCCGAGTGGGACAAAGGCTACGGCACCGAGGCCATGCACATCCTGCTCGACTTCGCCTTCGGCGAGCTGCGCCTGCACCGCCTGTTCCTCCACGTGTTCGAGTTCAACGAGCGTGCGACCCACCTGTACGAACAGCTGGGCTTCACGCACGAAGGCACCAAGCGAGAAGCCTTCTATCGTCACGGCCGGTACCACGACATGCTCGTCCTGAGCATCCTGCGGACCGAGTGGGAGGCACAGGATCGCCCCCGCACCTGGGAGCTCGACTGACGGTCCCGATGGCATGAGCGAAGCCACCAGGCGACCGATCCTGCGTAGCCGGCGGCTCTTCCTGCGCCCGGCCGAGGCAGGGGACGTGGACACGCTCGTGGCGTGGTTCAACGATGCGGACTTCCTCGACACGCTCGGCGGACGCGGGCTTCCGAGCCCGATCAGCATGAAGCGCTGGCTGGAGGATCTGTGGGCAGTCCAGGGCAAGACCCGCTGGTACTTCCTCATCTGCCTGCGCGATAGCGGCGACCCGATCGGGATCGTGGACCTTGACTCGGTCGACCACGTGAACGGCGGGGCGGAGCTCGCCATCGGCATCGCCGACGAGGGACTACGGGGTCAGGGCTACGGCACCGAAGCTGCGCAGGCGCTCCTCGACCTCGGCTTCGGCGAGCTGCGACTCCAGCGCATCCACCTCGATGTCTTCGACTTCAACCATCGGGCCGTCCATCTCTACGAGAAGCTCGGGTTCCGTCGCGAATGCACGCTGCGCGAGGCCGAGTACCAGCATGGTCGATACGTCGATGTCCATGTCATGGGCATCCTGCGGGCCGAGTGGGAGCCACAAGACCGGCCCCGCAGCTGGGAGCTCGACTAGCTCGGCGACGCTTCCAGCGCGGCTTCGGCAGCGTCGTCGAACCGGGCGGCCGACGCGAGCCGCCAGGCGGCCATGGCCTGCTGGTCCCACCAGTCCGAGCGCTCGCGATGGGCTTGCGCATCGGCGTCGGGTGGCAGCGCTGCCAGCTGCGCGAAGGTGCAAGCGCACCGACCGCGCAGGAATGTATGTCGTTCGCAACCGCTCGCGACGTGGTCGCGCAACGGATGTCCGCAGATGATGCAGCGAGCCATGCCTTCTCTCGAGTGCTCGGTTGAGTAGCTGCATGGTCATGGCAATCCATACAGAAGAACACCGCTCCCCGCGGCAGACAGGGAACGGTGTTGTTGCAGACTACGTGCAGTGCGCGGCCTTGCCGCGCGTTCGCTATGCCCTGCTGCGCCGCCGCAGGATGTCGAGGTAGACCGCGCCGATGACGATGATGCCGGTGATGGTGATCTGCCACTCCTGGGGTACGCCCAGCAGGCGCAGGCCGTTGGTCAGCACCGAGATGATGAAGGCACCGATGATGGTGCCGGTGATGGTGCCTTCACCGCCGGCCAGCGAGGTGCCGCCGATGACGGCCGCCGCGATGGCATCGAGCTCGTAGCCGAAGCCGGTCGATGGCTGGGCCGAGTTAAGGCGCGCCGCCAGGACCACGCCGGCGAGGCCGGCTGTGGTGCCGCTGATGATGTAGGCCGACGCCTTGTAGCGCATCGTGCGCACACCGGACAAGCGGGTGGCGTCCTCGTTGCTGCCGATGGCGAAGATGTATCGCCCCACGATGGTCTTGCCCAGGATGAACCAGGTCACGACCGCGGCGATGACGAAGACGAAGACGAGGTTGGGCACGTCCGGCAGACCGAGGCCGAGGTCCTCCATGATCGAGCCCATGAAGAACTTGTTGAAGCCGGGCTGGTCGGGGAAGTAGATCGGCCGCAGCTCGGAGATGACCAGGGCCAAGCCCCTGGCGATGTTCAGCATGCCCAGGGTGGCGATGAACGGCGGCAGGCCGAAGCGGGCCACGACCGTGCCGTTGATCAGGCCCATGAGCGTGCCCGAGAGGATGCCGAGGACGACACCGATGGGCCACGGGATGCCGAGGTTCGTGATCCACACGCCGGTCATGACCGCGGCAAACGTCATCACCGTGCCGACCGAGAGATCGATGCCGGCGGTGATGATGACGAACGTCACGCCCATGGCCAGGATGCCCACGACCGAGGTCGCGAGGAAGATGCCCTTGAAGTTGCTCCACTGCAGGAAGTGCGGGGAGGCGATCGCGAAGAACGCGATCAGGACGATGAGTGCGCCGAGGGCCAGGAAGCGCTGGACAGCGTCGGAGCGGAAGACGTTTCCCGCGGATTTGAGTGAGTTCTGCATCTATGCCCTCGACAGGTCCTTGAGTTCGGCGACCGACTCGCGCTGGGTGGCGAGCGTCATGATCCCTTGCTGGTCCGCTTCATCAGCAGTGAGCTCTCCGGTGAGCCGGCCCTCGCACATCACGAGGATGCGGTGGCTCATGCGCAGGATCTCCGGCAGCTCCGAGCTGATCATGATGATGGACTTGCCCTCCGCTGCGAGCTCGTTGAGCAGGTGGTAGATCTCCTGCTTGGCACCCACGTCGATACCACGCGTGGGCTCGTCGAAGATGAGGATGTCCATCTCGGCGGTGAGCCACTTGGCGATGACGACCTTCTGCTGGTTGCCACCCGACAGGTTGCGCGCCTTCTGGCTGGTGCCGGGCGTCTTGATGTCAAGCTCCTCCACGCGCTGCTCGGCGGCGGCCTTCGTCTTGCTGGTGTCGACCCGGGCCAGCGATTTGAGGAACTTTTGGAACGAGGCCAGTGCGATGTTGGTCTCCAGATCGAGACCGAGCGTCAGGCCGTGTTGCTTGCGGTCCTCCGAGAGATAGGCGATGCCCATCTCGACGGCCTCGGCCGGGTTGCCGATCTCGACGGTCGATCCATTGATGGCGATCTCGCCGGCATCCTTCTGGTCGGCCCCGAAGATGAGGCGGGCGAGTTCCGTGCGACCCGCACCCACGAGTCCGGCAACGCCGAGGATCTCGCCCTGGCGCAGGCCGAAGGAGACGTCCTGGACGGCACGGCCGCGTGAGAGGTTCTTGACCTCCAGCACATACGGCTGCTGGTCGGCGTCCTCGGGAACGCGAGGAGCCTCCTCGTAG
>CAYZDQ010000202.1:0-5113 GCA_964476955.1 uncultured Anaerolineaceae bacterium | reverse complement strand
ATGAGCGTGGACTTGCCGGCACCGTTCTCGCCGAGGAGGGCATGGACTTCCCCGACCTGCACGTCGAAATCGACGTGGTCGTTGGCGACCACGCCGGGGAACCGCTTGACGATCCCTCGCATCTCGACGGCGAGGGTGGTGTCGGTCATGCGGATGTGTGGAACCCCGAGAGCGCGGGCTCGGACTCGGCTCCCGGGGTCTCCACGATTGTTTCGCTACGGCAGGGCGGCCTCGATGCCGTCAGCCCACCAGTACATGCAGGTGGAACAGTTGGTGCCGTCCTCGTTGGGGAACTGGTCGAGATCGGCCTGCTCGAGGAACTCGCCCTCGGCCAGGACCACGTTGCCCTGGTTGTCCATGATCGGACCGGCGAAGACGTCGAAGCGGTTGAACTCCCCCGCCAGCATCGCGGCCAGCGTGTCCCTCACCAGCTGCACGTCTGCTTCGGGCAGGTCGGCGACGCCGGGCTGCGGCGTCTCGCCTTCCATGAAGCCGTAGAGACCCATGGCGCCGGTGTCGGCGTCGAAGTACTCGTAGCCGGCTTCGTACGTGCCATCGCGGACGGCCTCCCCGATGCGCGTGTACTCGGGTCCCCAGACCCAGTACGGAGCGGTCAGGCAGGCGTCGAGGGCGCAGGACGAGGCGAGGTCGTAGGTCACGCCCCACTTGCCCTTCTCCTCGGCGACCTGGGCCACCGCCGGCGTATCCGCGCCGGTGAAGACGACCTGGGCACCCGCGTCGAAGAGCGAGGCAGCGCCTTCACGCTCCAGCGTGGGATCGTGCCAGGTGTTGATCCAGCGGATGTCCATCGTGCACTCGGGGCAAGTCTGCTTGGCACCCAGCATGATGGCGTTGCCGAGGCGGATCTCCTCCGGGATGGGGAAGGTGGCCATGTAGCCGAGCTTGGGGTTGCCGTCGAGCTTGGCGCGCGAGCCGGCGAGCATGCCGGCGAGGTACTTGATGTCCTCCATGGCGCCGAAGAAGTTGCCGAAGTTGTCGAAGTTCGACTTGTACCCGGTCAGGTGCAGGAACGTCGAGTCAGGGAAGTCCTCGGCCACGATCTCCATCGGGTCCATGTAGCCGAAGGAGGTGCCGATGATGAATTCGAAGCCCTTGCGCGCGAGGCTGCGGAAGACCTGCTCGGAGTCGCCGCCCTCAGCCACGTTCTCCATGTACGCGACGTGGATGTTGTCCACGTTCTCGCACATGTGCACGAGGCCGTTGAAGTGCGCTTCGCTCCAGCCGCCGTCGTTCTTGGGCCCGATGAGGACCATGGCGACATTGAACTTGCCGTCCACGGTCTCGGGTAGCTGGACGCCACCAGCGATGGCGGAACAGTCGGTCGCATCCTGTGCGGCGACGATGGGGGCCCCGCTCACGCCGATCGCGCTCGCCAGCAATGCGCCGGCAAGAGTGACGCGCGCGAGCTTCGCCCACGGCTGCCTGCTCATTCGATAGATCCCTCCGATGCACACGCCGGGGAGTCAACGTTCCCGCCCCCGGTCAACCCGACGATACGACACCCGGCAAGCAGAATCAGGGCCGAACCGGCAACACTCCGGCACCCATTCGGCACCTGCTCGTCGTGGGGCAGGCGGAATACGAGCTCGAGACGCCTCTGCGATGACCTCCGAAGCCTTGCGTGGGGCGTCGCGGGGCTACTCGACCGGGATGGCCAGGTCGACCCACACCAGACGGTGATCGGAGCTGGGGTTGGTGAACGTCTCGAAGGTCGCGAAGCGCTTGATGTGGTCATCGGCCGTGGCCGGCACGGCCAGCGAGGCAGCGGCCAGAGCGGCCACGACGAGCGCGGTCAGCCCACGACGGCGGGTCGGGATCGGCTTGGGATAGGGCATCCGAAACCTCCTTGGCGATCTGCCCGCTCGCTGCGCGGAGCGGGCCTGTTGGGGGCATACTCCGTGCGTCGCGTTTCGAGCGCGTCAACGCGATGGATTCGACGCATGCAACCGGTGCTCGCCCGCGGCTCGCAAAGATGGACCAACGCGGCACCGCCCGCAACCCCCGAGGAGAGACCCGTGGCCACGAGTGAGTACGCCGGACGACCAGCCGATCCTTCCATGCTTGTCGACCTCGACGCGCTGCATGCCGCCTACTACGAAGGCGTGCCCGACCCGGCCGAGCCGACCCAACGCGTGGCCTTCGGCACCTCCGGTCACCGCGGCTCTTCGCTATCGACCTCCTTCAACGAGGCCCACATCGTGGCCACCACTGCGGCCATCGTGGCCTTCCGCCGAACGCAGGGGGTCGACGGGCCGCTGTTCATGGGTCGCGACACGCACGCCCTCAGTGAGCCGGCGTTCCTGACTGCCCTCGAGGTGCTCGTGGCGGCCGGTGTCGACGTGCGCATCGACAGTGCTGACGGCTACACGCCCACTCCCGGCATCTCGCACGCCATCCTCAGCTGGAACCGCGAGCACCCAGGCGTGCTGGCCGACGGCATCGTGGTCACGCCCTCGCACAACCCGCCCGCCGATGGCGGCTTCAAGTACAACCCGCCCACCGGTGGGCCGGCGGACGCGACGATGACGCGGTCGATCCAGGACGCGGCCAACGCGCTGCTGGCCGATGGGGTCGAAGCCGTCGAGCGCATCCCTGCGGTGCGGGCCAGGGCCGCGGCGGCGACGTACGACTACATGGGTGCCTACGTGGCCGACCTGCCGCAGGTCATCGGCCTGGCCGCGATCGCCTCGTCCGGGTTGCATATCGGAGTCGATCCACTGGGCGGCGCAGCCGTAGCCTGGTGGGCGGCCATCGCTGACGCACACGCGCTCGATCTGACCATCACCAACGACGCTGTCGACCCCACGTTCGGCTTCATGACCCGCGACTGGGACGGCAAGATCCGTATGGATCCCTCGTCGCAGTTCGCGATGGCTCGGCTGATCGAGCTGCGCAGCGACTTCGATCTCGCCCTCGGCAACGACGCTGACGCGGACCGCTTCGGTGTGGTCACGCCCACGGTGGGCCTGCTCAACCCCAACCACTACCTGGCAGCTGCTGCGGCCTACCTCTTCGGTGGTGCACGCGAGTGGGGCGATGGTGCCGCCATCGGCAAGACGCTCGTGTCCTCGAGCATCCAGGATCGCATCGCGGCCTCGCTCGGGCGTGCCCTCTACGAGGTGCCGGTGGGCTTCAAGTGGTTCGTGGATGGCCTGCTCGACGGCTCGGTCGCCTTCGGTGGCGAGGAGAGTGCAGGCATGTCCTTCCTGCGCTTCGATGGTGCACCCTGGTCGACCGACAAGGACGGGATCATCGCCTGCCTGCTCGCGGCCGAGATGACCGCGGTGCAAGGCCGCGACCCGGGTGCATCCTATGCGGCCCTGACCGAGCGCTTCGGAGCGCCGGTCTACAAGCGCATCGACGCCCCCGCCACGCCCGAGCAGAAGGCTGCGCTGGGCGCGCTCTCGCCGGAGGTCGTAGCGGCCACGGAGCTGGCCGGTGAGCCCATCACCGCCAGGCTCACCGAGGCGCCCGGCAACGGGGCGGCCATCGGCGGCCTCAAGGTCGTGACCGAGCAGGGCTGGTTCGCGGCTCGGCCGTCGGGTACGGAGAACGTGACCAAGCTCTACGCCGAGTCGTTCATCGACGAGGCGCATCTCGAGCGCATCATCGACGAGGCCCAGTCCATCGTGGCCGACGCGCTGGGCAGCTGATGCCCAGCAGCCCGCAGGAGCACATGCGGAGCGCTCCGGTGATCAGGCCGTGGCTGAACCTCGAGCGCACGGCCACGGACGCGTACGGCCACAAGATGCACCTCTACGTGCTGGCGGCGCCGGTCTTCGAAGAGCATGGCTACAAGGGCGCCACCATCAAAGCCCTTGCCCACGCCTGCCACCTGAGCCCCTCGTCGCTGTATCACTACTTCGGCTCCAAGCGCGAGATGGCCACCTACCCACTGACGGGCCCAGCCATCGACTGGGACAACGCCTGGGTCGAGCCGGACATCGATCCGCTCGTGCAGCTGGGGGTCATGCTCGACATGGCGGCCTCGATGTTTCCCATCTGGGCCTTGGCCTTGCGCATGCACGAAGAGATCCACGGAGGCCTTGACGAGCGCATGCGCGCGGCGGGCTGGGGCCAGGGCGAGGCCGTCTTCGGCCGACTCATCTTCGCGGCCGCCCCGGAGATGGAGCGCGAGGATGCCGAACGACTGGCGCGCGCCGTGCTGGCGTCGCTTGCCGGCACCGCCATGACGGCCCTGGATCTCGACGTGATGGAGACCCAGGTGGAGCGCATGCGCGTCGTCCTGCAGGCCGGGCTCGTGCCGGAGCACGTCGACGCCCGACGCTTCGAGGCGGCCATGATGGGGGCGCGAGAGGAGCGGCCGGTCGCTTCCGAATAGAAGGGACGACCGATTCGGTCACGGAACACATACCTTCGGGCTGCAACTTCTCAGCCCAAGGAGGTCCTCCCCATGACCGACGGACTCGCTCCCGCCGTGGTACACCCATCCTCGGCGCCGTCCACGAGCCTCAGCCCGCGCACCGCGAGCCTGGCCCTCTATGCCGCGGTGGTGACGATGGTCTCCTCGATGGTCGCCATCTCGCTGTTCTTCGGCGGTGCCGGGGCCTTCTGGGGTCCCGTGAACGACCTCCTCGTCGTGGCCACGGTGCTGCTGTTGCTGCCGGCCCTGATCGTGGTGCGTGGCCTGGCTCGTGGCTACGTCGGGTCGTGGTTCACCGGTCTGACCGTGGCCGCGGTCATCGGCGTCCTCGTCATCGCTGCTGGTCAGCTGGCGCTGGTGGCGGGCCTGATCACGCTCGACACGTCCTTCCTCACTGGCGGATTGGGTGTCCTGCCGGTGATCGCCTGGCTCGGCTCCACCGCGCTGTTGGGGCTGCGCACGCCCGTGCTCGAACGAGCCACTGGCTGGTGGGCCGTGGCCTTCATGGCAGTCGTGGTCGCGACTTTCGTGGTGGTGCCGACCCTGGCGCTCGACATGCCCACCATGACCGCCGTTCTGGGCGTGCCCTTCATGGTCACGCTCTTCGGTTGGCTGGTGAGCCTGGCCCGGGATCTCGCCCGGACCAGGCTCGACCGCTGATATACGTCCTTGTACGGGATCGGATGATGAAGCCGACCCCACGGGGAG
>CAYZDQ010000201.1:895-5114 GCA_964476955.1 uncultured Anaerolineaceae bacterium | reverse complement strand
GTTCAACATGCTCGATACGCACGACGGGATCGGCGTACAGGGCGTCAAGGGCATCCTCACGCGCGACCAGATCGACACGATGATCGCGGGCGCCAAGGAGCACGGCGCCTACGTCGGCTACAAGGCCACGGCCGAAGGCGAGGAGCCGTACGAGATCAACTGCACCTGGTGGAGCGCCATCAACATCGACGGCAGCACCGAGCCCATCGCCCTGCAGGTCAAGCGCTACGTGGCCTCACGCTCTATCGCGCTGGTGCTCAAGGGCATCCCCGGCATCTACACCCACGGGGCCATCGCCCTGCCCAACGACCATGCGCTGGTGGAGAAGACGGGCGTCAAGCGTGACGTCAACCGCGGCGTCATCGACACCGAGATCTTCCGCGAGCACCTGCGCCAGCCCGGCTCCAAGCGCTCGTTGCTGCGCCTGGAGCAGCGTGAGATCTCGAAGATGCGAACGCGCAATCGCGCGTTCCACCCCAGTGGCGAGATGCGCATCCTCACGCCCTCGACCAAGGCCTTCGTGGTCCTGCGGGTCTCCCCCAACGGCAAGCGGCGCGTGCTCTGCCTGACCAACGTTACCGCGGAGCTCGTGTCGGTCGACTGCGTCATCGAGGAGACCGGCGTGACCGATGCCGACTGGTACGACCTGGTGGCCGGCGAGCACTGGAACGGCTCGGACACGCACCTGCGCGTGGAGCTCGGGCCCTACCAGGTGATGTGGCTGGTGCCCACGCGCGAGCGCCTGGAGGATCGACGCGCCGGTCGCTGACCCTGCGAGGTGCCGCTGCTCCTCGCCTGAGGCCCGCACCCGGGGGGCCGAAGGGCCCTACCGCGCACGCACGCGCCATGGGCACAGTGCGATTGCACCTCGAAGGTACTGCGTCGAGCGCTGCCCGGGGCGTGTGGGAGGCGATCGTGGAGCGAACGAGGGTCGTCATCATGGGCGCCGCGGGGCGCGACTTCCATGACTTCAACGTCGTCTACCGGGACGATCCGAGCTCGGAGGTGGTGGCCTTCACGGCCACGCAGATCCCCGGCATCGACGACCGGCGCTACCCATCCGAGCTGGCCGGCGAGCTCTATCCCGACGGCATCCCCATCGTGCCCGAGGCCGAGCTGGAGGAGCTGGTCTTCGAGAACGACGTCGACGTCGTCGTCTTCAGCTACAGCGATGTCCCGCACGAGACCGTGATGCACGCCGCCTCACGGGCGATGGCGGCGGGGGCAGACTTCGCGATCATCGGGCCGCGCGGAATCATGATCGAGTCGACGGTGCCGGTCATCGCGGTCTGCGCCGTGCGGACCGGCTGCGGCAAGAGCCAGACCACGCGCGCGGTCGCGGCCGCGCTCGATGAGCTGGGACTGAAGTCGGTCGTGGTGCGCCACCCCATGCCCTACGGCGATCTCGCCTCCCAGCGAGTACAGCGCTTCGCCGACCACGAGGACCTGGCCCGGCATCACACCACCATCGAGGAACGCGAGGAGTACGAGCCGCACATCGAGGCCGGACGTGTGGTCTTCGCAGGCGTGGACTACGAGGCCATCCTGCGGGAAGCGGAGCAGGAGGCGGACGTCGTCCTCTGGGACGGTGGCAACAACGACCTGCCCTTCTTCCTGCCGGACCTTTACATCGTGGTGGCCGACCCGTTGCGGCCCGGACACGAGGGGCACTTCCACCCCGGCGAGACGAACCTGCGCATGGCCGATGTGGTCGTCATCAACAAGATCGACTCGGCCAGCGAGGCGGACGTGGACGCGGTGACCGAGGCGATCGAGGCCATGAACCCCGAGGCCGAGATCCTGACCGCGCGGTCGGACCTCTTCCTCGACGGGCCGTCCATCGGTGACAAGCGCGTGGTCGTGGTCGAGGACGGTCCGACCCTGACCCATGGCGGTATGACCTACGGTGCGGGCGTCGTAGCCGCACGCCGCTACGGTGCGGCCGAGCTGGTGGATCCGGCACCGGCCGCGGTCGGCTCCATCCATGCGGTGCTCGATCGCTACCCGGACCTGGAGCCGCTGGTGCCCGCGATGGGCTACGGGGACACGCAGATGGCAGAGCTGCGGGCCACGCTCGAGGCCGTGAACGCGGACCTCGTGTTGGCGGCGACGCCCATCGATCTCGGACGCCTGCTGGAGCTGGAGAAGCCGGTCACACGGGTGCGCTACGAGCTTGCACAGGCCAGCGGCCGTCCGCTGGCAGAACTGGTGGCGGGCGCTCTGAAGGACCGTTGAACCCGCATCAGCGGGAGCCCGTGGGCCAGAGGTCGAGCAACTCGTCGAGGCCGACGAGCCTGATGCCACGTCCCTTGTAGTGGCGGATGATCGAGGGCAGCGCCTTCACCGTGGCGCCGTAGCGACAGTGGAGCAGGATGATCGAGCCGCGACGCGCGCCGGTGGCGCGCTTGACGATCTGCTTCGCCGTCGTCCTGGGCGTCCAGTCGTGAGGCTGCACGTTCCAGAGCACGGTGTAGCGGTAGCCCAGCTCGCCGGCGATCCGACGCACGCGGTCGCTGTAGACGCCGTAGGGTGGCCTGAAGAGCTTGAGCATGGGCCGGCCGAGGACCTGCTCGTGCACGGTCTCGTTCCGCTTGAGCTGGCGCTTGACCGCGTCGCTGGCCAGGCCGGTCATGCGTTTGTGGGCGTAGGTGTGATTGCCCACGGGCATGCCCTTCAGGACCCGACGCCACCTCCAGGGCCGTTCCTCCAGCTCGCGACCGTTGATGAAGAACGTGCCCGTCACCTTGCGAGCCCGCAGGATGTCAGCGATCCTGGTGCAGGCGGACAGGTTCCAACCATCGTCGAAGGTGAGTGCGACGGCTCCTGTCGAGCGCGGCGCGGCCTTGATGACCTTGGCATTCGCGGCCTGGGCCGGAAGCGCCGTCAGCAGCGTCAGCGCAAGTGCGAGGGTGACGACGCGGACCACCAGCGAACGGGGCATCAGGCCTCCATCATCCCACCGCCGGTCCAGCCCGAGCCAACGTGGATCGGGGGGTCATTCGTCACTCGTCAGCCGTGCTTGCCGGGCGTAGGTTGGCCGCAGGGTCGAGCGACCCTGAAGGAGGCGAATGATGCGCAGGGCCTGGATCCTCCCAGCCGTCACGGCGGCACTGATGGCGACCGGCGGCGTCGCCCTTGGCTCGGAGCCACAGCGCTACGAGGACGCCGTCGGCGATGCGACCGGCGATTCCCCGGATATCGTGGCGGTGACCGTCAGCGAGCCGGATGAGGGGCCTCTCATCCGGTTCGCGATCGAGCTCACGCCGGAGCGGCCGTTCGGGACCGACTTGGAGACATGGACGGACACCGTCTTCATCATCATGTCGAGCGAGCCGACGACCGACGACCGGGGGATCCTCACGGGTGACCACTACACGACCGGCACGCACGGCGTCACGCTCGCGATGCAGGAGCAGACCGGAGCCTTCCTCGTCACCGAGGCCGACATGTACTACTACGTGGTCGATGTCGACGCCACTGGCCCGGTGCTCACCTTCACCTTCGACCACAAGCTCATCGACAGTCCCCTGGACCTCTACTGGCAGGTGCTGCTGGGTGTGGAACGCGACGACTCAGCCGAGGGTGAGATGGAGGGCGACATCTACCCCGAAGAGGGTGAGCCCCCCGCTCACTACCACCTCGGCGTGAGCGACTGGTAGCACGCGTCGGGGCGGCTAGCGACCCCCGCGCTGCTTCTGCAGCTTGGCCCAGGCGTCCTTGAGCGTGACCGTGCGATCGAAGACCGGCCGGCCCGGCGCTGAGTCGGGGTCCGCGCAGAAGTAGCCCAGGCGCTCGAACTGCACCGTCTCGCCAACCGGCGTCTCCGCGGCCGTGGGCTCGAGCCAGCAATCGGTCAGGATCCGCTCCGAGTCGGGGTTGAGATCGTCGAGCAGGTCGCCGTCGACGCCAGGGTCGGGGCGCGTGAAGAGGCGCTCGTAGAGACGTACCTCGGCAGGCACGCCGTGCCCCGCGGAGACCCAGTGCAGCGTGGCCTTGGGGCGGCGACCGTCGGGAGCATCCCCGCCCCGAGTCTCGGGATCGTATGAACAGCGAAGCTCGATGATCTCGCCCGCGTCGTCCTTGACCACCTCGTCACAGGTGATGAAGTAGGCGTAGCGCAGCCGTACTTCGCGCCCGGGGGCGAGCCGGAAGAACTTGCGCGGCGGATCCTCCATGAAGTCGTCGCGTTCGATCCACAGCTCACGGCTGAAGGGCACCT
>CAYZDQ010000201.1:0-885 GCA_964476955.1 uncultured Anaerolineaceae bacterium | reverse complement strand
GTGACGGGCGCGTGGAGCGTCTCTGCCAACTCTTGAAGGGCACCTTCCGCGTGCCGGCAGACTCGTCCTCGGGGTTGTTCACCGCCTCGAGCTCGTCGACGCCGTCCTCGGAGTAGTTGGTGATGACGACCTTGAGCGGGTTCAGCACCGCCATCCGTCGCTGCGCATCGCGGTTGAGCACCTGGCGCACGTGGTACTCGAGGCGCTCGATCTCGACCGTGGAATCCGCCTTGGAGACGCCGATGGCCGCAGAGAAGTCGTGCACGCCCTGCGCCGGGTAGCCACGACGGCGGATGCCGGCGATGGTCGGCAGGCGCGGATCGTCCCAGCCGCGCACGCGCCCCTCCTCCACCAGCCGTCGCAGGAAGCGCTTGGACATCACCGTCCAGGTGAGGTTCAGCCGCGCGAACTCGTACTGGTGCGGCACCGACGGCACCGGCAGGTGCTCGATGAGCCAGTCATAGAGCGGGCGGTGGTTCTCGAACTCGAGCGTGCAGATCGAGTGGGTCACGCCCTCGATGGCGTCTTCCTGGCCGTGCGCGTAGTCGTAGGTGGGATAGATGCACCACTCGTCGCCCGTGCGCGGGTGCGAGGCGTGGACGATGCGATAGAGGACCGGGTCGCGCAGGGTGATGTTGGGCGAGGCCATGTCGATCCTGGCGCGCAGCACGGGACCACCGTTGGGGAACTCGCCTGCCCGCATGCGGCGGAGCAGGTCGAGGTTCTCCTCGGCCGGGCGGTCGCGGTACGGGCTGGGGCGGCCGGGCTCGGTCAGCGTGCCGCGGTGCTCTCGGATCTCGTCCGCGCTCAACTCGTCGACATAGGCCAGGCCCTGTCCCACGAGGTACTCGGCCCACTCGTACAGCTGTTCGAAGTAGCCCGACG
>CAYZDQ010000200.1:1791-5115 GCA_964476955.1 uncultured Anaerolineaceae bacterium | reverse complement strand
GTCAGCACCGCCTGACGGGACACGAGGTCGTCTTGCACGGCCTCGTTTTCTATACTCTGGCGATGGCAAGGAAGCGTCGCGTCAACGTCTATGTTGACGGTTTCAATCTCTACTACGGGAGCCTCAGGGGTACGGACCACAAGTGGCTGGACCTCGGGGCTCTGTTTCGGCGCGTCCTGCCCGAGGAAGAGATCCATCGGATCAGGTACTTCTCTGCGAAGGTGAGTGGCCGCCAAGACCCTGGCGCTCCAGCGCGGCAAGAGTCCTACTGGCGGGCGCTCCGCACTGACCCGCTAGTGTCGATCCACGAGGGGTCCTTCCTGTCGAAGGACAAGTCCATGCCGCTGGCGCCTGCGCCCACCAGCGGAGAGGCGCCAGGGCTGCTCTATCTCCGGAACGGCGGGAAGCGGTTCGCTTGGGTGACCAAGACCGAGGAGAAGGGCTCAGACGTGAACCTCGCGACCTACCTCTTGCTCGACGCCTTCGATCACGATTGCGACGCCGCTGTCGTCGTGTCGAATGACTCCGATCTGTGCGAGCCGATTGCCGTCGTTAGGAGGCGCCATATGACCGTCGGCTTGATCTGTCCTCACAAGAAGGTGAGCCAGAGGCTTGGTCAGGTCGCGTCGTGGCAGATCAAGCTCTTCAGGAGCCACGTCGGCGAGAGCCAGTTCCCGGCCACGATGTCGGATGCCAAGGGCACCTTCTCGAGGCCGCCCTCCTGGTAGCGCGGGCACAATAGACTCACGAATGACTCACGTCAGGGCCCGATTCACGCTCAACCGCTCCTGACTCTGAAAAATCAGGGGATTGAAGGCTCGAATCCTTCCTCGCCAGCCATTCCCCATATTGAGCGTGGAACGGGCCTCGTCCTCCGCGCTCCGGTGAGTCGTTCTGTTAGCACGCCGCTCATCATGGTGTTTCATAAACAGCAGGTCCTCGGTTCAAATCCGAGTGTCGGCTCCACTCCCCCCGCGTGAATTGGTCCATCTCGGGCTGCGCGCTGGCGGAAACAGCAGGGTCTGACCCCTACGCTGACCCCTGACGAACCCGTCAATCTGGTCTTGACTGTGACGGTTTAGACCCGATACTCCCACCTAAAGCGTCATTTGAGATGGGAGATTGACGGGATATGGCATGGGTCGAGCGCCGCTGGCACGGCGATCCTGGCGCGATGGGCGGACGAAAGGCTCGTCAGTCGTTCACGTACCGCGCCTTCCTCCCGGACCCGATCGCCGCGATTCGGCCGGCCGTGAGTTTCGAGACGGCCGAGCTCATTGCCCAGGCAGAGGTTGCCATCCGGGACCTCAATGCGGAGGACCGGGTCCGGGGGCTTGATGCCATCGGCGCACTCCTCCTCCGCTCCGAAGCCATCGCCTCGAGCCGTATCGAGGGTATCGAGCTCAGCCAGCGGAACCTGGCCCGAGCCCTCATCGACCCCCGCGCCAGCAAGGGCAGCGCCCGGGCAGTGGCTGCGAACGTGCTGGCCATGGAAGAAGCCATCGAAGGAGCCTCGGATGGTGCTGACCTCACGGTGGCGAGTGTCGAGGCGCTCCACCGCACCCTGATGGCCGATGAGCCCGATCGGGTCATGCCCGGTCGGTTCCGTGAAGAACAGAACTGGATCGGTGGTCGCCGGAACAACCCATCGGATGCGCGCTACATCCCGCCCCCCGAAGACCGCATTCCGGCCTTGATGTCGGACCTCGTCGACTTCATCAACCGTGATGACCTGCCGGCCGTGGCTCAGGCCGCGATCGCCCATGCGCAATTCGAGACGATCCACCCGTTCGTCGACGGCAACGGACGGGTCGGGCGCTGCCTCATCCATGTCGTCCTCAGGCGCAGGGACGTGGCGCGTTCATTCGTGCCACCGGTGTCGATCGTGCTGGCGGCCAGACCGGAGGCGTACGTCGAGGGTCTGGTCGACTTCCGGGAAGGCCGGGTCGAGTCGTGGAGCGCGGACTTCGCAAGAGCCTGTCGCCACGCAGCCGAGCTGGCCGCGGAGCTGGCCGCGCGGGTGACCTCGCTGCAAGCAGAGTGGCGTGAGCGCGCCGGGCGGCCTCGCCGAGATTCCGCTGCTGCTCGCATCATCGGCGTCTTGCCCGCGCAGCCTATCGCTTCTGCAGCCACCATCCGCGGTGCCATTGGGGCACGGCACCAGCGAGCGCTCGAAGGCCTCAAGGTCCTCGCCGATGAGGGAGTGCTCCGGCAGATCAGCGCTGGGACCTACGACCGCCAGTACGCGGCGGACGAGCTGTTCGAGCTCATCGAGGAGTACGAGGCGGAAGTGGCTGACCGCACCCGACGACCTGAACGCTGAGCAGGTACCTCCAGTTCGTAAACAGCAGGTCCTCGGTTCAAATCCGAGTGTCGGCTCCACTTCCCACGCGTGAAACGACCGGGTTCTGGCTGCTGGTTGGCGATGCGCCGACGGCCTGACCCCTGCGCTGACCCCTGTCGGCCGGCCGTTCGTGTACCATCGATCGTGACAAACGAGAACTTCGGGGCAGGGTGAGGGAGCATGGCTCCCGATTCCCGACCGGCGGCGATAGTCCGCGAGCGGCCCGTGAGGGTCGCTGAACTGGTGGGATTCCAGTACCGACGGTACAGTCCGGATGGGAGAAGTTCCGCAGAGGGTCCGTGGTTCCAGGAGCCACGGACGTTGGCGTGCATGTCCGGCTCGTGGCGTGTGCCCTCCGATTCGCGGTGTCCCGAAGGCAAACGATCCTTCGCGATATCCGAGACGGGAGGCAGATGCAAACGACGATCGATGTGGCGCGGACGGGCTGGGCTGAGCGCGACCTCCACTACATGTCACAGGCTCTGGATGCCTCACTCACGGCGCTCGGCCGTGTCGCACCCAATCCGGCAGTGGGTGCAGTCGTCGTCCGCGACGGCGAGGTCATCGCCACGGGCGTGACTCAACCACCTCCAGGCGCGCATGCCGAGGTCATGGCGCTTCGTGCGGCAGGCAGGGCCGCCAAGGGAGCGGAACTGTATGTGACGCTCGAGCCCTGCGCACATCACGGCCGCACACCGCCGTGTGTCGATCTCGTCGTCGACCATGGGATCAGCCGTGTCGTCGTCGCCTGCGACGATCCGAACCCCCTGGTCGATGGCCGCGGCTACGACGCGTTGCGCAAGGCCGGCATCGCCGTCGAGAGTGGCTGCCTTGAGACCGAAGCGGAGGAGGTCCTGGGCGGGTTCTTCACGCGGATCGCCACCGGTAGGCCTCGCGTCACGGCGAAGTACGCGATGACCGTCGACGGCAGGATCGCGACCCGCACTCATCATGCTCGATGGGTAAGCGGGCCGGAGTCG
>CAYZDQ010000200.1:0-1781 GCA_964476955.1 uncultured Anaerolineaceae bacterium | reverse complement strand
ACGCACAGCCACATCCTGCGTGACCGGACTGATGCGATCCTGGTCGGCATCGGTACGGTGCTCGACGATGACCCGAGCCTGACCACGAGATTGCCACCCGACTGCTGCGGCTACGGAGGGCCCCACCAGCCGATCCGTGTCGTCGTCGATAGCCACCTTCGAACTCCGCCCGCCGCTGCGCTCCTCGAGGGCAGCGGGCCCCAGCCGCCGGTCATCTACACGACCGAGAGGTCGCTGGAGGAACGGAGGTCGACACTTCGGGCGGCCGGAGCAGAGGTGGTGGTCCTGGGTGGCGAGACGGGCCGCGTGGACGCTCGCTCCGTGCTTGACGACCTGGGCAGCCGTGGAGTCAACGACCTCTTGGTCGAAGGGGGCGGCACGGTCCACGGTTCGCTGTTCGACGGATCGCTGGTCGACCGGGTGCGGATCTATCTCGCGCCGGTGATCGTCGGCGGGCGGGATGCACCGAGCCCGGTTGCCGGTGTGGGCGCGGTGCGGATGCAGGAGGCGTGGCATCTCAGCGGGACACGCTTCGTGCAGCTCGGCGAGGACCTGCTGCTTGAGGCGCACGTCCAGCGCGGGAGTACATCCGGTGTTTAGCGGCATCGTCGAGGAGGTCGGCCGAGTACAGCACGTGACTCATACGCGTGGAGGGTCGACATTGACCATCGGATGTCGGACGGTCCTCGAAGGGACGGTGGTCGGCGACTCGATCGCCGTCGATGGTGTCTGTCTCACCGTCACCTCGTTGACCCGAAGCTCCTTCACCACCGACCTCCAGCCGGTGACGCTGCGGCGCTCGGCCCTTCGGGAACGCACCCCTGGGGCCAGGGTCAATCTCGAACGTGCCGCGAAGGTGGGACAGCGCATCGGCGGCCACTACGTCCAGGGGCATGTGGACGACACCGGCCGCATCCGCGTGAGGCGGACGGAAGGAGGAGCGTTGGTGGTCGGTCTCTCCGTTCCCCCGGCACTGGAGCCATACGTCGTGGAACGCGGTTTCGTCGCCATCGACGGCGCAAGTCTGACCGTGATGAAGCTCATCGGATCGACCATGTCGGTGTCACTCGTGCGACACACGCAGGAACGATCGACGCTCGCGCAGCGCCCAGTCGGCGCGCTGGTGAATGTCGAGGCCGACGTCGTGGCCAAGTATGTCGAGCGCCAAGCTGGTCGCTCCGAGCCAGAGCGCGGTCTCTCGTTGAAGTCGCTTGCCCGGGCGGGCTATCGATGAGCTACCGCTCACAGGAATGGGGGTCGGGCCACGAACGCGCGGCTCCACGATGGCCAGGGTCTAGTCACGGGGGGACCAGATGACGCACGAACGCGTAGAGACGGCCATCCAGGAGTTCCAAGTCGGTGGATTCGTCATCATCGTCGATGACGCTGACCGCGAGAACGAGGGTGACCTGGCGTTGCCGGCCGATGCCGCGACGCCAGAAGCGATCGCCTTCATGGCAGACGAGGCCCGCGGACTGATCTGTGTCCCGATGGCCGGGGCGGATCTCGACCGTCTGGGCTTGCCCCTGATGGTGCCTACGGGCCAGAACTCCACTCGGCACGGCACGGCATTCACCGTCTCGACGGAGGCGGCCGCCGGTGTCACCACGGGCATCTCAGCAGCGGACAGGGCACGGACCATCGAAGTCCTCATGGACCCCGGCTCGGTGCCGACGGACCTCCATCGGCCAGGGCATATCTTCCCGCTTCGCTACGAGCCGGGTGGCGTGCTTGTGCGGCCCGGGCACACGGAGGCTTCCATCGACTTGGCTCGCTTGGCG
>CAYZDQ010000199.1:1400-5125 GCA_964476955.1 uncultured Anaerolineaceae bacterium | reverse complement strand
CAACGACCAGGTCCGCTTCGACGTGGCCGTGCACGCGCTCGACCCGTCGCTCGAGGTCGTCGCGCCCATGCGCGTAGGCATGGGCCTCAGCCGGGACGAGGAGATCGACTACGCTGCCGCGCGCGGCATCGACATCCCCATCACCAAGGAGTCCCCCTACTCCATCGACGTCAACCTCTGGGGCCGCTCCTGCGAGACCGGCGTGCTCGAGGACCCCTGGACCACGCCTCCCGCCGACGCCTACGAGTGGACGGTGGCACCGAGCGACGCACCCGACATCGCCACCGAGCTGACCGTCGGTTTCGAGGGTGGCGTGCCGGTCTCGCTCGACGGCGAAGCGCTCGGCCCGGTCGAGCTCGTACAGCGTGTCCACGACCTGGGCGGGAAGCACGGCATCGGCCGCATCGACCATGTCGAGGACCGCCTCGTGGGCATCAAGAGCCGCGAGATCTACGAGACGCCAGCCGCGACCATCCTGCATACTGCCCACGCCTCGCTCGAAGGCCTGACCTTCTCCAAGGAACAGCTGCGTTTCAACCGCCTCGTCGCCGACGAGACGGCGCAGGCGACGTATGACGGCATCTGGTTCAGCGCCCTGCACCGCGACCTGCGCGAGTACGTGCGCTCCAGCCAGCGCGTGGTCAACGGCCAAGTGCGCATGCGCCTGGAGAAGGGGGCTGCCTACGTGGTCGGCCGCCGCAGCGACGATTCGCTGTACGACCGCACGCTCGCGACATACGATGCGGATGATGCCTACGACCACGCCGCCGCTGTCGGCTTCATCAAGATCTTCGGCATGCCGCTGCGCACCGAAGCTGCACGCCACGAATCAGCCTGGACCTGGACCGAGCCGCTGTTGGGCGACCTGCCGGTCGAAGTCTCCGACGCCGGCTAGGTTCGGCCGATGAAAGCCTGGGGCGGCCGCTTCGCGGCGGAACCCGACGCGAACGCGGCCGACTTCGGGCGCTCGATCGACGTCGATGTCGAGCTCGCGCTCGACGACATCACCGGCTCGATCGCACACGTGGCAGGCCTGTTGCGCGCAGGCCTGCTGACCTCCACGGAGGCTGATGCCATCAGCGATGGCCTGCACTCCATCGCCTCCGACGTGCGCGACGGGACCGTCGAGTGGGACCCCGCCCACGAAGACATCCACATGAACGTGGAGATGGAGCTGACCGCGCGGGTCGGCGCCGTGGCGGGCAAGCTGCACACGGGTCGCTCGCGCAACGACCAGGTAGCGACGGACCTGCGGCTCTACCTGCGTCGGCGGATCACCCAGATCGAGGCCGCGCTGGTCGGATTGGAGCGGGCACTGGTGAGCCTTGCCGAGCAGCACCGCGATGCGGTCATGCCCGGACATACCCACGTGCAGCCGGCTCAGCCGGTGCTCTTCGCCCACCACCTGCTGGCCTACGTGGAGATGCTCGAACGTGACCGCGGACGCTTCGGCGACGCGCTCGCCCGCGCCTCCCTCTCACCGCTCGGCTCCGGCGCTCTCGCGGGTGCCGGCTTCAAGCTCGATCGCGAGACGACCGCGACCGAGCTCGGATTCGCGGGCGTGACCCACAACTCCATCGACGCGGTCGGCGACCGGGACCCGGTGGTGGAGACGCTCAGCGCGGCTGCTCTGGCCATGGCCCACCTCTCGCGCCTGGCCGAGGAGATCGTGTGGTGGACCAACCCCAACTTCGGCTTCGTGCGCCCGGCCGACGCCTGGTCCACCGGCTCCTCGATGATGCCCAACAAGCGGAACCCCGACCCGGCCGAGCTCATCCGCGGCCGAACGGCGCGCGTGACCGGCCACCTCGTCACCGCACTGACGATGCTCAAGGGCATCCCCGGCGGCTATCAGCGTGACCTGCAGGAGGACAAGCCACCGCTGGTCGATGCCCTCGAGGTGCTCGAGTCGTCGCTCGACGTCATGGCCGGCATGGTGGCCACGCTGCATGTGGACGAAGCCCGCATGCACGCGGCTGCGACCGCCGGCTACACCACCGCCACGGCCGTGGCCGACGCGCTGGTGGAGCTGGGCGTGCCCTTCCGCGAGGGGCACCACATCGTGGGCTCGCTTGTGGCTCGCGCCGAGGCCGCTGGTGTGGAGCTGACCGAGCTGTCCGATCGCGACATCGCCGAGGTCCTCGCAGCTTCTTCGGACCCGGTCGCGAAGGGCGCGGCCTCCGATCCGGAAGTCGCCGGCGAGCTGCGCGTGGCGGCCAGGCTGGACCATGCCCTGGCGCGGCCCGATGTCATCGGCGGCACGGCCCCGTCGCGCGTGCACGCCGAGCTCGACGCCGCGGCCGAGCGACTCGCCTCCGACGATCAGTAGCGGCCGGGAACCTCGACCTCGCACGCGAAGCCAGCAGAGCGTGCCAAGCGCTCATCGAACGTGAGGAGCGTGGCGTCCAGCGCCTCGGCGAGCGCGACATAGAACGCATCCCACGTGCGTATGCGTTCGCGCAGCTCCCAGGCGCGAGCCAGCAGCACGCGATGACCGAATCGCTCTCCTGGCCAGTCGCGCAGGTCCTCGACGGCCTGATACGCCCCCGTCGGATCGATCCGACCCAGCATCAGGTCGCGCCGGATGACCCCAAGGACCTCCGCATCGACAAGATGCGGCGCTGCGTGATCCGGGTCGGACCTCATGCGTGCCCGAGCGACATCGGCCTTGCTGCCATCGGCCACGACCTCGTAGAGGCAGGACGCGTCAACGATCAGCATCGGGCCACGGGCCGCGTGACTCGTCCAGCGCAGCCACCACTTCTGCCGGCGTGATCCCGGATGGACGCCGCCGCGTGCGCTCGAGCCACTCCTGCATCGAGGGGCGGGCGGCGATACGTGCAGCCTCGCGGCGCAACAGCTCGGGCACGGTCACCCCGGCCTCCGCGGCACGCTTGGCGAGCTCGCCGTATACGGCGTCGTCGACATCCCTGATCTGGATGGTCTTCGGCATGGCTGCATCATATCATGCGTATACGCATGAAGTCATGCGCTAGTGCATCACGCTGGTTCGACGCGGTCGCGTGAGACCGTGACCGTGCCCTCGTCGACCACGACCTCGGCCGGGATGGGGTGCGAGAGGAACAGCGGCATCGACTCGCTGTAGCCGTAGGCGCCAGCATCGAGCACGGCCAGCAGGTCACCGGGCGACGGTCGCGGTGCGGCCAGGTCGGAGGCCAGGATGTCGATGCCCGTGCATAGCGGCCCGACCAGGTCGACACGGGCGTCGACCTCTCTTTCGGCAGCAGGGCCGACCGGCACGACGCGGTGATCTCCGCCGACCAGCCGGGGCCGCAGCAGGTGGTGGATGCCGCCATCGCTGACGGCCACCACCCGGCCGCCGCGCTCCTTGGTGCGCGTGACCCGGCAGAGGTAGGCGCCGGCCGGGCCGGCCAACCAGCGACCGGGCTCGAGCAGCAGCCGAGCGCGTCGCAGCGCCGGACGATCGGCCCAGGTAGCGATCTCGGCCGCGAGTCCCTGCCCCAGGGCCTCGATGTCCAGCGGCTCCTCATCGTCGGTGTATGGGATACCCAGGCCACCGCCCGCGTCAAGCAGCACGAGTTCCAGGCCGTGGCGCTCGGCGATGCGCTCCGCCCGGCGCGCCAGGTCGACCACGCCCGCGCTGAGCAGTCCGGCGTCGCGCACGTTGGACGCGCCGAAGGCATGGAAGCCGCGCAGCACGTAGGGCCCCTCGGGAGCCAGGACGTCCGCCGCTCGCAGGCGCG
>CAYZDQ010000199.1:0-1390 GCA_964476955.1 uncultured Anaerolineaceae bacterium | reverse complement strand
CACCGCCTCGTCCGCTTCCCCGTCGGTGAGGCCGAACTTCACGTTGCCGGGCGCGCTGATGATGGGCAGGCCCTCGGCCTCACCCTCGGTCGCCAGGCGCAGTGCCAGACCCTGCCCGGGGGTGGCGCGATGAGCCAGGCCGATGACCGCCTCCAGCTCCTCGAGCGACTCGACGGTCAGGGCCCCCACGCCTGCGTCGAGCGCGGCCGCCAACTCCTCGTCGGTCTTGCCGGGTCCGGTGAAGACGACCCGCACGGGCTCGAAACCGGCGCGCAACACGGCTCGCAGCTCGCCGCCCGAGGCCACGTCCGCGCCCAGGCCCGCCGCACACAGCGTGGCGAGCACGGCCGGAGAGCCGTTGGCCTTGGTGGCATAGGCGATCTCGACCGCCTCCGGCAGCGCCGCGCGGAGAGCCGCCGCCCGGGCCCGCAGCACGGCCGCGTCGTAGACGTAGAGCGGGCTGCCGAAGGAGCTGACGAGCTCGGCGGGATCAAGGTCGGCAACGTCGCGTCCGACCTCGATCGACGCCGCGCCAGAGGCGGTGAGCGGGCTCACCGCAGCGCAGCCTCCAGGGCCACGCGGGCATCCGTGCCTGCGTCGCGGTACTTGACGATGACCGGCACGCTCACCGCCAGCCCCTGCGCCTCGGCCCAGGCGCTCACGGCCGGGCGCGTGCCAGGCACCAGCACGGCACGCTCCGGCACCACCAGCGGCGAGTCGGGCGTGCCCTGCAGCTCACGCTCGTTGACGAGATCGTAGAGGCGGCTGCTCCCCGTGATGATCGCGCCCGCACCGACCACCGCGTCGCGGCTGACGGTCACACCCTCGTAGAGCCCCGCGCCACCGCCGATGAAGGCGCCGTCCTCGACGATGACAGGGCGGGCCCCGGCCGGTTCGAGCACGCCGCCGATCTGGACGGCAGCACTGAGATGGACGCCCTCCCCCACCTGGGCACAGGAGCCGACCAGCACATGCGAGTCGATCATCGAGCCCCGCCCGATCCAGCTGCCGATGTTGGCGTAGGACGGCGGCATGATCGTCACGCCCGGCTCGAGGCGGACGCCGCTGCGCACGGTCGAGCCGCCGGGAACCACGCGCCATGGGGCGCCGGCTTCGGTCGCCGCTCGGGCCGCCTGGCCGTCGAGCAGATCGAGCAGCCCGTAGGCGGTCTTGTCGCGGGCGGCCATGATGGGCCCGTCGCGCAGCTCGCTCATGCCCGGCAGGCGGAAGCCCATCAGGATCCCGGTCTTGACCCAGGCGTCCACACGCCAGCCGCCCTCGACCGCGGGGTCGGGTGTGGCCGCCCGGACCTCGCCGGCCTCGAGCGCTGCCACCAGCTCCGAGACCAGCGCACGCACGTCAGCGACGAGGGAGTCGGACGGATCCCCGG
>CAYZDQ010000198.1:0-5140 GCA_964476955.1 uncultured Anaerolineaceae bacterium | reverse complement strand
ATGTCTGCCGGCTCGAGTACATCGAGCCAGGCCTGCGTCGGCCGACCGCGGAGATGCTCGGCGAGGATGGCCTTGATCTCGTCCCGCTGGTCGAACCAGGAAGCCGGCTCGGGGTACGCGAGGAGCGGCGAGCACTCCAACAGCTCACCCAGCTGCGTGACGCTGCCCATGGCCAGGGCCAGGTAGCCGTCCTCGGTCTGATAGATGCCGTACGGCGCGCCGATCAAGGCCAGGGCGTTGTTGGAGGCCGTGCGCTCAGGCAGTGAGCCGTCCTGCAGGTGCATCGTCACCGGCTCGAACTGCAAGTCGAGGGCGGCCTCGAGCATGTTGACCTCGATGAGCGCACCCTCGCCGCTGATGCCGCGTCGCACCAGCGCGCCGAGGATGCCCTCGACCAGCAGCGCCCCAGCCCAGATGTCGACCACGGCCACGCCCATGGCTACCGGGCCGTCGCCGGCGTTGCCGCTGAGCCAGGTCATGCCCGAGACCGCCTGCACCAGCAGGTCCTGGCCGGGCTTGGCACGCCAGGGTCCCTCGGTGCCGTAGCCGCTGATCTCACCGTAGACGACACCCGGGTTCAGCTCGCGCACTCGCTCGTAGCCCATACCCAGGCGCTCGATCACGCCCGGGCGGAAGTTGTGCATGACCACGTCCGCCTGGGCCACCAGCTTCTCGATCCGGGCCCGATCGGTCGGATCCTTGAGGTCGGCCTGATAGCCCAGCTTGTTGCGGTTGATGGCATGGAAGATGGTGGAGTCGCCATCGATGGCCACGTCCGAGACGTAGAGCGTGCGACAGATGTCACCGACCTCCGGGCGCTCGACCTTGATGACCGAGGCGCCCAGGTCGGCCAGCCGCAGCGAGGCGGACGGCCCCGCCAGGAACTGGCTGAAGTCGACGACGGTGACGCCGGCCAGCGGCGCGTGGTGGTCAGCCATCGAGCAGCTCCGCCCGGATGCGTTCGTTGTCGCGGCCCACGCGCGGCGCCGCGCGGGGCGTGAAGTGGCGCTCACCGTCGATCCGAATCGGACTACGCAGGGTGTTGACGGGGAACACACCATCTCGCGTCACTATCTGCTCCACGTCCAGCGCCTGGTAGCCCGGCTCGCGGCGTAGCTGGTCGTAGTCCAGGACGGGCGCGCACCAGAGCCCGGCCGACTCCAGCCGGTCCAGCCAGTGCTGCGTCGTCTCCGACCGGACGTGATCGGCGATGAGGCCACGGATCTCGTCACCCCGCTCGAAGGCGTCGTTGGGGCCGTCGTAGCGCGAGAGGGCCTCGAGACCCAGGGCCGCACCCAGCTCGCCCAGGACGCCCATGGCGATGGCGAGGTACCCGTCAGCCGTGACGTAGATGCCGTACGGCGCGCCCTGGAGCGGGTGACCGGCGGTGACCGCGCTGCGCTGCAGCGGGCGTCGGCCGTCGTTGAGGTACGTGGTCAGGCCCTCGAACTGGAGGTCGAGGATGGACTCCAGCAGGCTCACCTCGATGCGTGCGCCCTCGCCGGTGCGGCCCCGCCGTACCAGCGCCGCGAGGATGCCCTGGGCCAGGTGGTGGCCGCAGATGCCGTCCGCTATCGCGAGGCCGAAGGGCACGGGCGGATCATCTGCCTTGCCGGTCCAGTAGGGCAGCCCGCTGACCGACTGGGCCAGCAGGTCCTGTCCGGGCTTGTCGCGCCACGGCCCTTGCGTGCCATAGCCGGTGACGGTGGCGTAGATGATGCGCGGGTTGATGCCGCGCACGGTCTCGTAGTCGAGGCCGATCTTCTCCATCACACCCGGGCGGAAGTTGTGGGTCATCACGTCGGCCTGCGCGATGAGGTGCTTGACCGCTTCCAGATCGTCAGGATCCTTGAGGTTGGCCGCGAACGAGTCCTTGTCGCGGTTGGCGGTGTGGAAGACGAGGCTGTCGCCGTCGACGTACATGTTCTTGGTGGCGAGGGCGCGGCACGCCTCGCCGCTGCCGGGGCGCTCGACCTTGACCACGGTGGCGCCCAGATCGGCCAGGCGCAGACCCGCCCACGGCCCGGCCATGTACTGGGCGAACTCGAGGACGAGCAGGCCCTCGAGCGGCTGGCTCACGAGGTCCCACCTCGCGACTCGCGGTACATCCGGTTCAGCGTCTCCATCACTCGCCGAGGATCCCCGCCCTCCATCATGAACTCACGGATGGGCACGCCACCGCCATCGCGATCCTGGAAGGCCAGGCTGCCGGGATAGCGTGGCCGCAGGTAGGCGCGGTCGAGGCAGGGCAAGGTGGCCGCGAAGTAGTCGTGCGTGCGGCGGTTGTTCTCGGCGTCGGTCCAGGCTGCGCGGTGGCCGGGCTGGCCGCCGTTCTCCGCGAACTGCGTGCGCTGGTACTCGGGCCCCGCCACCAGCTCCGCGTAGCGGCCGGCCACATCCGGATGGGCGCACTGGGCAGAGACCGCCAGCCCGGTGCCACCGAGCGTCGTGCGTAGCGGCACGCCATCGAGCGAGACTACGTCTCCGAAGTGCAAGATCGTGCGCGCGTAGCCTTCACGGCTGTAGTTGGAGTAGCCATAGGCGAAGGGGCAGTAGGCATGGTCGTCCCTGCGGGTCATGGCCTCGTAGATCGCGATGGGGTTCCAGTCGAAGACCTCGCGCGGCTGCAGGGAGGCCAGCTCACGCAGCCGTTCCAGGGCGGAGATGCCCAGCTCGTCACCCACTACCACTTCCTCTGAGGCGAAGAGGTCCGAGCCCGGTACGACACACATCATGTAGAAGTTCATGATCGTGTCCTGGGGGATGGCGGGCATGATCACCAACCCTCGGCGCGCGAGGGCCAGCAGCTCCTCCCAGGTCGTGGGCACCGAAGCCTCGGCCGCGGCCAGCAGGTCAGGCCGCCACGAGGCTACCGGCGTGGCCGCATCGATGGCCAGGGCCCACTGCCGGTCGCCATAGCGGTAGCTCTCATGCGAGGGGCCGACGCTGTTGGCGGCCTGATCGGCGAGGAAGCTCGCCGACACCAGCTCCTCCATGGCGGTGAGCACTCCCGAAGTGGCTGCGAACCCGGCCCAGGGATGGTCGATCACCAAGAGGTCGTACCTGTGCCCCAGCTCGTCGAGCGGCTGGTCCGCGAACTCCTGCAGCGAGCGCTTCTCCCAGGTGATGCGCACGCCCGGGTCCAGCTCCTCGAAACGCTGCGCCGCGGCCACCATGGGCACGTACCCACGCGTGTGGTTCCAGGTGATCCCCTTCAGGTGGACCGGCGCGGTCCGGGCGTCATCCGACAAGGTCTTGCTCCTGCTGCACGGTGCGACTGTAGTGCGTCAGCGGGCGACGCGGGCCCCTTTGGCCGTGACCGCCCGCAGCACCTCGGCCTCGGTCATCATCGAGGTATCGCCGGGGGTGGTCATGGTGAGCGCACCGTGCGCAGCGCCGATCTCGACGGCCTCCTGGGCGTCCCGTCCGTCGAGGAAGGCCCAGGCCATGCCCGTGGCGAAGCCGTCGCCACCGCCCACGCGGTCGTAGATGTCGAGATCCTCGCGCATGCGCGCCTCGTGGAACTCACCGTCGGCGTAGAGCACCGCGCCCCAGTCATTGACGCTGGCGGTCTTGGCATTGCGCAGCGTCGTGGCCACGACAGCGAAGTTGGGGAAGGCCTCGGTCACCTGGCCGATCATGGCCTTGAAGGCCGCCGGATCGATCTTGGAGATCTCGTGGTCGAGGTCGGGCACCTCGAAGCCCAGCGCGGAGGTGAAGTCCTCCTCGTTGCCGATCATCACGTCCACGTACTTCGCGAGCTCGCGGTTGACCTCCACCGCCCGCTCCTTCCCGCCGCGGGGCTTCCACAGCGAGGGCCGGTAGTTGAGGTCGTAGCTGATGATCGTGCCCGCGTCCTTGGCCGCCTTCATGGCCTCCAGGGCGACCTCGGCAGTGGACTCGGAGAGCGCCGCGAAGATGCCACCGGTGTGCATCCACCGCACGCCGTCCTCGACGAAGATGCGTTGCCAGTCGACATCGCCGGGCCTCAGCTGTGAGACCGCGGTGTGCGCTCGGTCCGACACGCCCAGCGCGGGCCGGATGCCGAAGCCCTTCTCCACGAAGTTGAAGCCGATCCGGGCATCGAGACCGATGCCATCGTGGGGCACCCACTTGACGTAGCGCGCGTCCACGCCGCCGGTAAGCACGAGGTCCTCCACGAGGTGGCCGATCTCACTGTCCACGAGCGCGGTGACCACGGCCGTGCGCATGCCGAAGACCTTGCGCAGCGCGCGCGTGACGTTGTACTCGCCACCGCCTTCGCTGACCTTGAAGTGACGGGTGGTGCGGACCCTCCCCCACTCGGGGTCGAAGCGCAGCATCACCTCACCCAGGCTGATGGCGTCCCAGCGGCACTCGTGCGCCGACTTGATGGCAAGGCTCATGACTACTCCTTCGATCGGGCTGCGGCGACCGCGGCCACGGTCTGGCTGACCTTCCGCTCGAGTCCGTCCCAGTCACCACTGGAGATGAGCTCCTTGGTCAGCAGCTTGGAGCCCATGCCCACAGCCGGGGCCCCGGCGTCGTACCAGGCCTTGAGCGACTCGACCGTGGGCTCCACCCCGCCGGTGGGGACGGCCTTGACCCAGGGGCATGGCGCACGCACGGCCTTGAGGAAGGAGGGGCCGCCGATGGCGTCTGCGGGGAACAGCTTGACCACGTCGCAACCTAGCCGATACGCCGCCTGGATCTCGCTGAGCGTGCCGCAGCCGGGCACGTAGGGGACGGCCCGTTCGTTGCAGGCGGCGGCCACCTCCGGGTTGAGATTGGGCGCGAAGACGAAGTTGGCGCCGATGTCGATGACGTGCACGGCCGTGGCCGCCTGGGTCACGGTGCCCACGCCGACCGTCAGCCGGGGCAGCTCCGTGCGCGCCCAGGCGATGAGCTCGGCGAAGACGCGCACTGCGCCATCACCGCGATTGGTGAACTCGATGGTCGTGATGCCACCGGCCACGAGGCGCCGCGCGACCTCTTTGGTGACCTCGATGTCCGCGTTGTAGAAGACCGGGACGACGCCTTCCCGGCTGATCGTCGCCAGCACTTCGGCCTTGGAATGCGATGCCATCGCTCAAACCCTCGTATTCAGCATGGTGTTGGTGTTACACTATACTGAACCCACCAAACACAGTCCGTCAGAAGG
>CAYZDQ010000197.1:0-5140 GCA_964476955.1 uncultured Anaerolineaceae bacterium | reverse complement strand
GAAGTCCTTGTCGTCGGCAGCCACGACGACCGCGTCCTCTACCGACTCGCTGTCCTCGATCGCAGGGCGTTCCAGCAGCGTCACGCCGTCGCCCAGCTCCTCGGGGTCGATCACCCCGGTGGAGGCCACCATCACCACCGCGGCACCGTGATAGGCCGCTGCCTCCTGGGCGGCAGCGAGCGCGTCAGCGGCGAGCTCGGCACCGATCACGAGCACGCGACACTCATGCTGATAGCGCAGGCCCAGCTCCACGTCGGCGGCATCGAGGTGCGGCAGCGGTCGGGCGTCGCGAGACTGCCCCACGTGCGGGGTACGCGTGGCCGGATCCCGCATCAGGGCCGCATGTCCGACCTTGCCGCGACCGAGCTCGACCACGATGCGGTCCCCCTCGGGATCGTCGCCAACGGAGCCGACCAGCTCCACCGCCGCGCCGGCTCGCGCTGCCGCCAGTGCCAGCTCCACGGCCAGACCGCCAGGCGCGAGCTCGCCATCGGGCTCCGGTCGGTAAACGCGGGGACGTCCCAGGACGACGATCATCGGTGCTCTCCTGTCACGCCTCGGAGGACCCGAAGCCCTCGTCCTGGATGATCTCGACCTCGCCGTACCCGGCTTCCCCCAGCTCGTCTGCGCACACGGCCGCATCGCCCACCACCACGATGGAGGCTGCCTCGGGGTCGATGTGGGTGCCTGCCGCCGCGCGCACGTCGTCGGCCGTCACCGCGGCCACGGCCGGACGGTAGCGGTCGAGCTCGTCGTCCGGCAGGCCTTGCACCACCAGCCCCGACAGCGCGCCGGCCACCTGGGCCGAGGTCTCGAAGCGAAGCGGGAAGACGCCGATGAGGTAGTCCCGTGCGGCGTCGAGCTCGTCGTCGGTCACCGGGTCCTCAGCGACCCGCCCGAGCTCGGCCATGATGTCGGCCACCGCCGGCGCGGTCACGTCCGACTCCACCGCGCAGCGGACGGCGAACGGGCCGGCCGACCGACGCAAGTCGAAGCCCGAGTTCACGCCGTAGGTGTAACCGCGCTCTTCACGCAGCAGCATGTTCAGCCGGGAGTTGAAGAGGCCGCCGAGGAGTGCGTTCATCACCGACAGCGCGTGGAAGTCATCGACTAGCCGCGGGGCTCCGACGTGCCCGATACGGATCTCCGACTGCGGCGCGCCAGGCCGATCGACCACGACCACACGGCGTCCGTCGGCCTGCTGATCCGGCTGGGCTGGGGTCACCGCCGGGGCATCCTCGGGTGCCGTCCAGTCGCCGAAGGCGCCGGCCACGACATCCTCGAGCGGCACCTCGGCGAGGTCTCCGCAGACGATCAGCGTGGATCCCTCGGGGCGGAGCAGAGCCGTGTGACGGGCCGCCAGCACGTCACGGTCGAGCGGGGCCACCGTCTCCTCCACGCCTCCGAGCGGTCGTGCGTATGGCGCGTCGTCGGCGTAGACCACGGCCGGGAAGGCCTTCTCCGCGCGGCGACGAGCGTCGGCCATCACCTGCTGCAGGTCGTTCAGGCGCTCATCGCGCAGCCGCTCCACCTCCCGCTCGGGGAAGCTCGGGCGCAGGGCCAGCTCGGCGAACAGGGACATGGCCGCGGCCAGGTGGGAGCGCGGGACCTCCAGGTTGACCGTCAAGCTGTCCCAGTTGGCTCCGGCGCGCATCTCTGCACCCAGGCGCTCGGCGGCCTCCACGAAGGCGACCGCATCCCGCTCGGTCGTGCCCTCCGACATGGCGCGCGCGGTGAGCACGGTCGCTCCGGCTGCTGCTGGCGCTTCGCTGGTCGCGCCGCCGCCAGCGTCTCCGCGCACGATGAGCTGGGCCTGCAACAGCGGCCGGCCGGGCACGTGGCAGTGGATCAGGGTCAGGCCGTTATCGAGGGCTGCCCGCTCGAAGGCCGGGAAGTTATAGTCGCGTGGCTCTCCAGGCTGGGGTCGCGTGTCAAGCACGGCCAGTGGATCGGTCATGCCGCGGCCTCCTCGTCCGCCCGAGGGACGTAGGTGATGGTGGTGCGATCCTCGCTGCCGAAGACCGCCGCGCAGACGTCGCGTACCGCTTCCGCGTCGACCTCCAGATAGCGCCCCAGCTGCTCGTTGATGAGCTCGGGACGGTCGAAGTAGGTGGTGTACATCGAGAGTCGGTCGGCGACCTCGTCCATGTGCGAGAGCGCAGAGAGCTCGGAGGATTCGATGAGGGCGTGGGCTCGGGCCAGCTCATCGTCGGTCACCGGCTCGCGCGTCATGCGCGCCAGCTCCTCATCGAGGATGCCCTCGACCGATGCGGCGTCGGATTCGGGCCGAGCCGTGACCCAGCCCGCCGAGATGGACGAGCCGGCCACCAGGGGCAGGGCGAAGAGGGCTACGTCCTGGGCTACCTGCTCCTCGCGCACGAGGCGTTTGTGGAGCCGGCTGCCGCGGCCACCGGCGAGGATCTGGGTCGCCACCTCCAAGGCCTCGAACTCGTGCGTGCCGAAGGGCGGACAGCGATAGCCCACGTGGACCCGCTCGAGGGGTACCTCGTCGGGGACCACCTCGCGGTGGGCCGGCGCTGGATCATCGTGCGGTCGTCGGAAGGCCGGCAGCTCCTCGTTCGGCTCGATGGGCCCGAAGTAGCGCTCGACGGCTTCGATGACCGGGGCCTCATCGACGTCGCCGGCCACCGTCAGGACAGCGTTGTTGGGGACGTAGTGCGTGCGGAAGAAGGCCTCTACATCCTCCAGGCTGGCCGCGTCGAGGTCCTCCATCGAGCCGATGGGCGTGTGGTGGTAGGGGTGCCCCTCAGGGAAGACCGCGCCCATCAGCTTCTCGTAGAACGAGCCGTAGGGACGGTTGTCGTAGGACTGGCGCTTCTCGTTCTTGACCACATCACGCTGGTTGTCCAGGTTCTCCTGGCTCATCGCGTCGAGCAGGGTGGCCATGCGATCGGCCTCCAGCCACAGGCCCAGCTCCACCTGGTGCGACGGCAGCGTCTCGAAGTAGTTGGTGCGGTCGAAGTAGGTGGTGGCATTGAGCACGCCGCCTGCGCCCTGCACGATCGAGAGGTGCTCCGCCTTGGCCACGTGCCGACTGCCCTGGAACATGAAGTGCTCGAAGAGGTGCGCGAAGCCGGTCTTTCCCGGCTGCTCGTGCTTGGAGCCGACGTCGTACCAGAGGTTGATGGCCACCACCGGCGCTACCCGGTCGGGCGCGATGTTGACGCGCAGGCCGTTGGCGAGCGTGTGCTGGCTGAAGCGAACGTGAGCGGTACCACTCACGACGGCGGGGAGGTCATGGCGTTGGGCATCGGCCAATCCTAGCGGGGAAGAGGTGCGTGCCGCGTCCGGAGCGTACCTCTGGCCTAGCCAGCCAGCTCCTCGGCACCTTGCAGGTGGATCTCTCGCTGCGTGGGCAGGGCGTAGGGGTGCTCACGCTGGAGGTAGCCGATGAGCTGCTCGCGCACGAGGCAGCGGAGGCTCCACTCCACGCTGGCGTCAGGCGCGCTGTAGAGGGCCCGCACGGTGATGGTGCGGTCGTCGGCGCCGGTCACGAGGATGGACCAGGCCTCCCCGTCCCACAGGCCGGACTCGTCGAGGATCCGTTTGTACTCCTTGCGGATCTCATCGATGGGTGCGCGATAGTCGAGATAGAGCTTGACCGTGCCCAGCAGGTCGGTCGTGCGGCGGGTCCAGTTCTCGACCGGCTGGTTGACGATCTGCGAGAGCGGCACGATGAGTCGTCGCTTGTCCCAGATGTAGACCACCACGTAGGCCGCCGTGATCTCGCCGATGTGGCCCCACTCCCCCTCGATGACTACCACGTCGCCGACCTTGATGGGCTGGGTGAAGGCGATCTGGATGCCCGCGATGAGGTTGCCGATGAGCGGGCCGGCTGCGACGCCGAGGACGATGCCCATGACGCCTGCGCCTGCCAGCATGGATGCGGCCAGCGCCTGTACGCCCGGGATCGTGAGCAAGGCCAGCGCGACCGCCACCAGCCAGATGATGATGGTCCCGAAGCGCACCAGGATCTCGAGCTGCGTCCTGACCTGCCGCTCCTCGAGGTCGTCGTCGCCGTCGTCGGGGAAGCGCGCCAGGATGGCATCGGAGCCGACCCGTAGCAGGGCGACCAGGAACCAGCCGCCGCCGATGATGCCGAAGAAGACGCAGAACTCGCGGGCGAAGCCGCGGGCTTCCTCGTTCATGAAGACCGTCGAGAGGAAGATCGCACCGATGGCGAACAGCAGCCGACCGGAGTTCCTGGTGTGACCCAGGAACGACTCGTCGATACGGCTGGCTGTTCGGCGCGACACCCGCTCGGCCATGGCGTAGACGGCCCAGTGCGCGACGATGCCGATGAGCACGGCCACGATCGCGATGCCAAGCCCACCGAGATCGCCCAGCACGTCTCGGAACTCCGGTAGCTCCACTCTCTCCTCCTGTGTCCTGCGTCGGCAGTCCGCAGCCGTTTTCGCTCACCACGATAGCGAGGTCAGTCCGGATCCATCTCCCCATCCCGGATGCGGTGGACCGCGGCATAGCCCTCCGAAGGCAGCCGCGCCAGCGCCGTGCCCATCTCCCGGTGGTGCCGGCGCACCACCTCCTCCGGTACGCGCCGGTCGGGCCGGGCCGCGTTCTGGGCCAGGCAACGCTCGAGCGACACGTCGAAGGCGATGGCCACGACCGGCCGGCCGGCCTTGTGGCCGAGGCGCAGCAGCGAACGGCGCGCGCCCTCGGTCAGGTTGGTGGTATCGATCACCGTCAGCAACCCGCGCCGCAAGCGGGCCCTGGCCACCTGGTGCAGGACCTTGAAGGCATCGGCCGTGGCTGACTGATCGGCAGCGTCTCCGGCTACCTGCTGGCGGAAGGCATCCGACGAGATGATCACATCCGCGCGGAAGCGAGTCGCCGCCCACGTCGACTTGCCCGAGCCCGCTGGTCCCACCAGCAACAAGAGCGCATCCGTGGGCAGGACGTCTACGACCGGGTCAGGCGCCATGCCCTCCCCCCTCAGCCAGCCAGGCTTCGAGCGAACGGACGTCGCCGATGCGAGCCTGGGCGCTGGGTTCGAGCGAGTGGGCGGCCGCGATGGCGGTATCCATCGTGGTCATGCACAGGATGCCCTCGGCGATGGCCGCATGGCGCACCGCGGCCGCATCGAGCACCGCTCCCGAGC